>CAZLIG010000038.1:0-14166 GCA_964559415.1 uncultured Rhodospirillaceae bacterium | reverse complement strand
CACTAACGATGGCTGGTATGGCCACACAGCAGGTCCATACCAGCATTTTGCCAACGCACGCGTTAGAACCATCGAGGAAGGCCTTCCACTCATTCGTGTGGCAAACACGGGGATCTCAGGGGTGGTCGATCCGTTAGGGAGAGTCGTTAGATCGCTCGAGATTGAACGTCAGGGCGTTATTGACAGTGACCTGCCCCAATCAATCAAGTCTACGCCCTACGCACAATGGAGAGAACTCCCCGTTTGGGGGATGTTTTTTCTCTTTTTTGGGGGTGTACTAATAGGATTAAAAAACTTTTGGTCGAGAATTCGTTAAAAAAGCAACAATATGTCGTTGAAATTTATCTCTTTCCTTGCTTTGGGAAACCAAATCCTTTAGTCACGTATTTGCCTGTGGTTGGCGCTCAGTCAATCGCAAACTTATCATCAATATCAGGAAGTTCATATGATGGCGGTCGATAAAAAACGCATCAAAAAAACGACTCTTCGTTCAGAAAACCCAGATCCGGTCGATATCCATGTTGGGTCTCGTCTCAGGATGAGGAGAAATCTTGTTGGGCTTAGCCAAGAGCAGTTAGGTAAATCCCTCGGCTTGACTTTCCAGCAGATTCAGAAATATGAGCGGGGAATCAACCGGATGGGGTCCAGCCGTCTCTTCCAGATTTCCAAAACCTTGTCGGTTCCCGTTTCTTACTTCTTTGAGGAAATGCCCGAGGCTATAGGCAACCCGCAGCAGGCCGGATTCTCCGAGGACGGTCAGGCGACTATCGATGGCGCTTCCGGCGAACGCCAGAACGATTATGACATCCTTCGCAGGCGGGAAACCTTGGAACTCATTCGGGCCTATTACCGGATTCAGGACGCCAAACAGCGGCGCAAGGTTTACGAACTCATCCGCTCGATGTCCGACGAAGAATAATCGTTAACTATTTTTTCGTCTGCCGCTCGGCGTGCGGGGAAAAGGTTCAAGGCCGGGCGTTGGGAAAGCCCACGACTTAGGCTTATTCGTTCTGTCGAACGTATGAGGTTTTGGCGCATTTCGCACAAGCTCCGCTCGTGATTTGTTCTCTAATCTGCCTGAGGCTCCCACAAGCACGGCTTTCGGGAAGTTTGAAGGCGTTTCTTTCAGCTCGATGTAGGTCTGGGATGTTCTGTGCTCGAGCGTCGTTCTTGGCTGAGGCAGCGGCATCGGCGTCTCTCCGTCAGCGCCCACCGGTTTTTGGCTCAGCACTGGCGGGGCGAATAACATCTCCTGCTTCTCCTCAGGTTTCCACTGCTCCTGCTTCGGGCTAGGCTCGTCTCTGAGTTCCTGTTCCGGTTTAGGTTGTTCCTCTCTTCGTTCAGGTTGTTCTGCCCGAGGCTGGGGTCCCTGCTCCTGCCTTTGTTCGATCTCCTCGGGACGGAGGACTTCGGGTCCTGTCTCCGCAGGTTTCGGAGGCGGTGGCGTGACTATTTCCTCAAGGGTCGGTCCCCGGAACTTGAGCGGCTCTCCCGGCGTCTCTGTCATCTCCAACGGCATATCGGGGGCCAGTTTCCGCCCCCCCGGAATAATGCTTTCTCCAACGATCTCCGGAGGCGTGGTGGACGGCGGTTCACGCCCGCCGAGCATCGCGTGGTAGAGGTATTCGGTTCCCGCTTCCGGTCTCGGGGGAATAGGTTCGATATCAAAGTCGTAGTCCAGTCTCTCGCGCCCCTCTTCTGGTGCGGAAGGCGTGGCTGGTGTGGGCGGAACAAATTCCGGTGCAGCCTCTTCCTTGGGAGTGGGGGGGCCTTCAGAGCGAGGCAAGGGTTCTGCCTCCTCGCCCGCTGCGGGCGCGCCTTGAAACTGAACCGGCGGGGCTTCGGCAGGTCCAGCAAATGGACGCAGTCTTTCGGGCTCCGGTGGAGGCGGTTCTGGAATTGGAGGTTTTAACGGAGCACCTTCCTGTGCCATTTCCTCAAGGGTCGGTCCCCGGAACTTGAGCGGCTCTCCGGGTGTTTCTGTCATTTCGATCGGCATATTGGGAGCCAGCTTTGTCCCTCCGGGGATGATGCTTTCTCCCACTATCTCGGGAGGGGTCAAGGACGGCGGCTCAAGGCCTCCCCCCATTGCGTGGTAAAGGTACTCCGTCCCCGCTTGCGGTGTTGGCGGTATTGGTCTGGTGTCAAAGTCGTATCCCAGCTCTTCAAATTCTTCCTCTGGTGCCGGAGCCGTTGGCTCCGGGGGAACGAACTCCGGCGGGCCGGGTTCCGTGGGCGCGGGTGGCCCTTCATAAGGCGGCAAAGGACCTGCTACCTCCCCGCTTATCGCCGGTCCGGTTTGGAATTGGGTTGGCGGGACTGCGGTCGGTCCTACGTACGGACTCACCCTCTCGGACTCCGGGGGCGGCATTTTTGTCGTTGGCATCGTTGGCGGCGCCGCGTACTCGGGCGTGGGGAGAGGACCCGGCCCGTATGGCGCTTGAGGCGCTCCAGCAGACGAAGGCGCATACGTTGCTCCGCCGGGAGTGTATTCCGGAGTCGGAAGTTCTGACGGCCCGATCGTTTCCGGGGAAGGAGCCTCGACCCCCGAAGGAAGCGTGGCCGGGCCGAAATATGCCGCCGCTGGCGAATACCCGGGTGCGAATGTTCCTCCCGCTGGTCCGGAAGGCGCTCCTTCCGTTGGGCCTGCCTCTTCAGGAGGTGGAGGCGCACCTCCACTTGGCATAACGGGAGGCCCTGCATATCCGGCTGTCGGGAACGCAGGCGTTGGAGCATATCCGGGCGTTGCGATGCCTCCTGCTGGAGCATATGTGGGCGTAGGCATTTCTGCCGCAGGTGCATACGTGGCTGTCGGCAATTCCGGAGTGGGTTGATATCTGAGCGTGGGCAGTATGGCTGGAGTTAAATATTCCGCACTGGTCAGGACAGGCGAGCCCGGATATTTGGCTGTCGGCAATTCGGGAGTGGGTTGATATCTGAGCGTGGGCAATATGGCCGGAGTTAAATACTCGGCGTTCGTCAGGACAGGCGGCCCGGGATACTGGGCGGTCGGCAATGCTCCGGCTAACGCATATTGCGGCGTGGGTAAAGTTCCCGGCTCCACATAGCGAGGGACAGGCATTTCTCCGGTCGGCTGGTATTCCAGTGGGCCAGCATATCTCGCCGTGGGCCTGTATTCGGGGGGGAGATATGTGGATGAAACATAGTATGGAGGACCGATGGTCCCACCTTCCGGCGGAACGGGCATACCGGTATAGATCACGGGGGCGGCGGCCAGTCTTGCGGGGAGAGATGCGGGTGGCCCGGGGACGGGTGCTTCGCCTGCTAAACGGCCCAGCGGCTCTCCCGGCGGTGGCGCGGCTCCGCCAGTTGGCTGCACTCCGGGGGCCGGAGAAGGTGGTCCCACCGCCGCTGCTGTGAAAGCGCCTGCTGCCGGTGCATATTGCGGTACAGGTGGATACCTGACCGGTCCCGGATATCGGGCAATAGGCAGTTGGGCGGGCCGCGGGTAGCGGGCAGTGGGTAGGTTCGGCGGAGGCGGATATTGGATGCGCTCCAGCTCCAATCGCGGAGTGATTGTCTCATGAGGATGTTCGGCCATGAATCCGCTTCCGGCAACTCCTTGTCCCCTTCCGGGGGAGATCATTTTTTCGGGAACTATGCCCTCGGTGTTTTCCGAGACGGGCAAGTAGAACTGCATCTGGGGCGTTGCGGCCGGGCTCGTAAATCGCGCTCCGGGAGTTACGCCCGGCGCGACCGTCTCAAACCGCGCCGCTTCCTCTATCGAAGCCTGCGGGTAAACGCCACGGATGCTTTGGGCGACGCGGCGCAGGCCCATACGGAAGTCGGAGGAAAGGCTCGTATCCATCGCGTTGGCCATAATCTGGCGCTCCAGAGCGCGGACGGGCGGCGGCAACGCCGACAAAGCGGTTTGAGCCGGTAATTTCTGCTGCGGCCCTGAAATGCCTTGAAGATTTGCTTCTCGACTTTGTTCGTAGCGTTCCAGAGTTCGAGGCATACCCGATACCTTAGCATTGATAGCGTCGAGGATGCGTCTTTCCTTGGCGATATACGGAGGTTGCTCGTACATTTCGTTGATCATGCGCTGGGGCAGTTCGAACATCCCTACGCGAATATGCGCCTTGCGAATTCTGTCATCCTTTAGCGTATGGTAGCGGTAGTTTATCGGAGTCGATTGGACCGCTATCCCCCGCCCTGCACGCAAAGCGTTGGAGGGGGGGATATCGTGCTGCGGGGAGAGAAACATGGTTCTCTCGACCATTTGGATGGGGTCGAATATTACGTAGCTCGAAAGCTTCTCGACGTGTTTGGGAGGTTCTATCCCGTCTTGAGAGATGATCACGACGAGTTCCACGCCTTGGGCATACAAGGTCCCCAAAAGCGGAAAGACGGCTTCGGCAATTTTTTTGACCAGCAGTTGAGCTTCAATTTCGCGGTTTTCGATAATCGGCCAATGGAGGAGAAGGTCTCTCTCTACGCGGCCAGCCCCGGTGCGAAACATAATTTTGCCAGGTGCCCGCTCGGTAAGCTCCACGATATAGTCGGCAAGTTCATTGGTTATCCGAACCTCGCGCGGCGTAAACACGTCTTCGGTGTAAGGAGCATAGATCATAAGAAGCGCCCTCCACTATTAATTGATGTGGGGTGGCGCGGACTGATGTCAATGCCGCCGGTAATAAAGACTACGTGAAAGAAATAAGTTTTTTATTAGTTTCTTTCGCGCTGCAACTTTATTCACAAACGAGCGGGCCTAAGGAACGGCCTGCAAGGATATGGACGTGGTAGTGGGGGACTTCCTGATGCGCGTCGAGGCCCGCGTTGGCGATCAATCTATAGCCGGTCGAGGTTATGCCAGCTCCCATCACGACCTTGCCAATCGCTTTTTGGAACCCCACGACTTCGGAGTCATCGGCGCTTGTAATAAAATCATCGTAGGTGGCGTAAGGCCCTTTGGGGATGACCAGAATATGCGTTGGGGCTTTGGGGTTTATATCGTTGAATGCCAGCGCGAACTCGTCTTCGTAAACCTTTTTGCATGGGATCTCCCCGCGCAAAATTTTAGCAAATATGTTACTCGAGTCGTAGCTCATGGACAGTCTCCCCAGTTAGGTAGAAAAAAGTTACCTGTTCCTGTGGCATTGCACAAGTCCGTATCGAACATACGTTCTGATTATTCCAAAAGTTAATAGACCTAATTTCGAGCCTCGCCTTGACAGGCGGCGAGGCGCTTTCGTAGAGTGCGATATGCTTCTTCGCAGCGAAATATTCTTGTTGTTCGTCTCGCATGCCCGCACGATCTCGCTGATCCTGCGCGGCTAGCGCGCAAACATTTCTCTTCCCGCCAACAGCTTGATTTTTTCGCTTTCCCCTGAACAAGGGGCCGCGCTTATTTAAACGTCAGCAAGATGAGACAAATGCCAGAAACGCTCTACGACAAGATTTGGAACCAGCATGTTGTGCATGATTTTGGGGATGGCTCTGCCCTGCTCTACATCGACCGGCACCTTGTTCATGAGGTGACAAGCCCTCAAGCTTTCGAGGGACTAGCGTTGGCAGGGCGCAAGATGTGGAGGCGCGAGAGCGTGCTCGCAACTTGCGACCATGATGTTCCCACCACGGACAGGTCGCTTCCTATTGAAGACCCGGAGGCGAGGCTTCAGATCGATACCCTTACGGAAAACTGCAAGGCTCAAGACGTTCGGTATCACGGCATTCATGACAAGCGGCAGGGTGTTGTGCACGTGATGGGGGCGGAACAGGGCTTTACTCTCCCCGGGATAACGCTGGTTTGCGGGGACAGCCACACCTCTACACACGGGGCGTTTGGGGCTTTGGCCTTTGGGATTGGGACCAGCGAGATTGAGCACGTTTTTGCGACGCAGACGCTTGTTGCACGGAAAAACTTGAATATGCGCGTCACGGTAGACGGAGTTATGCAAAAGGGTGTCGGAGCCAAGGATTTAGTTCTCGCGTTGATCGCGCAGATCGGCATTGCCGGAGGAACAGGGTGCGTGATCGAGTATCAGGGCGAGGCGGTGCGCAACCTTTCGATGGAAGGGCGGATGACCCTTTGCAACATGACCATTGAGGCGGGTGCGCGCGCCGGACTTATTGCGCCGGATGAGACGACGTTCGCTTGGGTCAAGGGGTTGCCGTTGGCTCCGAGCGCGGAGCTTTGGGACAAAGCCGTTGCCTTTTGGAAAACCCTGCATTCCGATGCTGACGCAACGTTCGACAAGGAAGTTCGGATCGATGCGTCAAAGGTGGAACCCTATGTCACGTGGGGAACCAACCCGGAAATGGCTGCGCCGATTACGGGCGTTGTGCCGGATGCCGAATGCGAGACGGATGCGATCAAGCGGCAGTCACGGGCGCGCGCATTGACCTATATTGATCTGAAGGCGGGAACACCACTTGAGGGCGTGCAGATTGACAAGGTGTTTATTGGGTCATGCACAAATGGGCGGCTTCAGGATTTGCGGGAAGCGGCTGCTGTTCTCAAGGGGAGGAAGATTGCTTCTAACATCAAGCTCGCTTTGGTCGTGCCGGGGTCCGGGCTTGTTAAGGAAGCGGCGGAGCGCGAGGGACTCGATAAAATTTTCAAGGACGCGGGGTTTGAGTGGCGCGAGCCGGGATGTTCGATGTGCCTTGCCATGAATCCCGACAGGCTTCAGCCCGGAGAGCGTTGCGCGTCTACCTCGAACCGCAACTTTGAGGGAAGGCAAGGATACGGCGGGAGAACGCATCTTGTTTCGCCGATGATGGCGGCGGCGGCTGCAATTAAAGGCTGTCTGACTGACGTTCGGAAATTGATTTAAGGAGGTGCAGCTATGCAGCCATTCAAGACTCTTACGGCCAAGGCCGCTTATCTTCCGATCAGCAACATCGATACCGATATGCTGGTGCCGAAGCAGTATCTCAAGACGATCAAAAGATCGGGACTTGGGCGGGTGCTGTTTTCCGAACAGCGTTACGATGCCCAAGGCAATCCTCGCCCCGATTTTGTGCTCAACCAGAAGCCTGATGCGCAAATTCTTTTGGCGGGAGAAAATTTTGGCTGCGGGTCGAGCCGTGAGCACGCGCCGTGGGCGCTGGCGGATTTTGGCATTCGGGTGATTATCGCGCCGAGCTTTGCCGATATCTTTTATAATAACTGCTTCAAGAACGGACTTTTGCCGTTGCGGCTTTTTGCCGAAGAGATTGAGGCGCTTCGCGTTTCGGACGAGCCGATAACTGTCGATCTTGAGAGTCAACGCGTTACGCAGGGGAAGCTTTCGTTTGCGTTCGATATCCAGTCTTCGCTTAAGGAGGCGCTGCTTGAGGGACTTGATGAGATTGCGAAGGTTCTCAAGCTTAAGGACAAGATTATCGCTTTCGAGCAGAAACATTTTTCGGAACAACCTTGGTTAGGAACAAAACATGCATAAAATTCTTCTTACTCCCGGCGACGGCATCGGGCCTGAAATCATGGCGGAGGCTGTGAAGGTTCTCGACGCCTTTAAGAAAGAATGTCCGGTTGAGTGCGAAACCGAACTTTTGGGTGGCGTTGCCATTGATGCTTGCGGGACTCCTTTTCCCGACAAGACACGCGACAAGGCGTTGGCGGCGGATGCTGTTTTGCTTGGCGCTGTGGGTGGGCCAAAGTGGGATCATTTGGCGATGGACAAGCGGCCAGAGAAGGGATTGCTTGGAATTCGCAAAGCGTTGCAGCTTTATGCGAACTTGCGGCCCATTGATCTTTTTGAACCGTTGGCGAGTTTGTCTCCGTTGAAGGAAGAGCACATCAAGGGCGTTTCGCTGGTGGTTGTGCGCGAGCTGACGGGGGACGTTTATTTTGGGACGCCGCGCGGGATTACGGGGGAAAAAGGGGACCGCGAGGGATTTAATACTATGCGGTACCACGAGTCAGAGATTAAGCGCATTGCTCATGCTGCTTTTAAGCTTGCACGCGAGCGGCGGAAGAAGGTGTGCTCGATTGACAAATCCAACGTGCTTGAGGCGATGGCTCTTTGGAAGACTGTTGTTACGGAAGTTCATGCCGAGTATCCCGATGTCGAGTTGTCTTATATGTATGTCGACAACGCGTCGATGCAGTTGATACGCAGGGCGGCTGATTTCGATGTTGTGCTGACTCCTAATATGTTCGGCGACATTCTTTCGGATGAGGCTTCGGTGCTGGCGGGGTCGTTGGGGCTTTCGCCTTCGGCGTCGCTTGGGGAGACGAGCGCTTTATATGAGCCTATTCATGGAAGCGCGCCGGATATTGCGGGGAAAGGAATTGCCAATCCTATCGGGATGATCTTGAGCGTGGCGATGATGTATGAGCTTTCGTTCAAGAATAAGGTGCTCGGACAGCGGGTTAGAGATGCTGTGCGGCGGGCGCTCGCGGAGGGATACAGGACCGGAGATATTATGACGCCGGGCGGGAAAAAAGTGGGAACGGCGGAGATGGGGTCGCAGATTGTGAGTAGGCTTTAGGTAAGTCGTTGATACATCTGGTGTTTGCTCACAAGTTATAGGTTGTGAAGATGCGTGGATTCATGAGTTATAGCTTATGTTTTTGGCCTTTTTTATAAGCTATAGCTTGTGGAAACGGCGCTTTTATAAGTTATAGGTTGTGGGAAAAACGAGTTTTGGGCATTTTGCTCTGGCAGCACTCATTATCCCCCCGCCCTGCTCCGCTTTTGTGCGGCGCACTACGATTAACTTTACTTGCGGCGGGATTTTTCATATTCGTCACCCCTATATTTTACCGACTTCGCGGGGATCGATATGAGAGCGCCGCTTCCAACCCATACGTCTGCACGGGAGTTTTTCCGTCGCATCAAGGCGAAGGTTGGCGAGCTTATTGGCGCGGGTCCTTCCACTCCAAAAAACAAACTCGCACGTCAGACGAAAACGACCGAGACGGATCAGGCGTTTTTGGAGTCCATGTCGCGGATGGAGTTCATCGGCGGTCATGCGGAGAAGCTCAAGAGGCTTGCCAGGAAAATCGAGAAGGAATTTCCCGAGTACAACAAGACGCTTATCGATCATGCGCACACGACTTTCGTGGCTGTGGCCGGGATCATCCAATCTTATACGACCAAAAACGAATGCCCGGATGCTTCGGCGAGGATCGACGAGCTTCTTTCGACTCCTAATCATTTTGTTGAAGCATTGAAAACTACAGGCATAGTTATTAATCCCAGCCTTGTTCAGACCCATGAAAAGACCAGCGCGCTTGTGGGCACGATTGAGAAAAGCTGGGAGAAGCTTTGCAAGGATATTCCTGCCAATCGCAACGAGCTTGAGACTGCGTTGAAGGCATCGCTTTCAACTTTGGACCGTGTCCGCAAGGATCAGAAGGCGTTTGTGTACGGGTTGGCTTCGAAGTATTTTTCTCCGGGCGAGAGCGTTGCTATTGGGCATACGGATGTTTCGACCATCGACGAGTTTAACACCAAGGCGGGGGCGGAGATCAGGGGATCGTTGCAGTCGGTTCGCAAAAATGTGCCTATAAAAGGGGTTTTGAGGGAGGCGGAGAAGATGCTTGCGGAGCTTGCACTGTACTTTCCACGGCTTCCGAAGGCGAAGGCGGGGGCGCGGCTTGCGGAGCATCCGAGGCATGGGATGACGCTTTCGTGATGAGTACTTAATCACGCGTTTCGAACAACAAAAAGCGGGAGGAAGGGTCCTCCCGCTTTTAATGTATTTGGCTTTTGGCCGGTTAGCGTGAATAGAATTCGATGACGAGGTTGGGTTCCATTTGGACGGGGTATGGGACGTCGGTCATCGCGGGGGTGCGGATGAACTGGCCCTTCATTTCCTTGTGGTCCACGTTAATGTAGTCGGGAACGTCGCGCTCGGCGAGTTCGGCGGCGAGGAGGACGACGGCGAACTGCTTGGCTTTGCCGCGAAGTTCGATCATGTCGCCGTCCTTCACGGAATAGGACGCGATGTTGACGTTCTTTCCGTTCACGAGGACGTGGCCGTGGTTGACCAACTGGCGGGCCGCGAACACGGTGGCGGCGAATTTCATGCGATAGACGACGGCATCCAAGCGGCGTTCAAGCAATTGGATGAGAATTTCGGCATTGTTGCCCTTGCGGCGCATCGCTTCTTGGTAGTAGCGGCGGAACTGGCGTTCGCCGATGTTGCCGTAGTAGCCGCGAAGCTTTTGCTTCGCGTTCAATTGCACGCCGTAATCGGACGGCTTGGTGCGGCGCTGGCCGTGCTGGCCGGGGCGGTAGTCGCGCTTGTTGAGGGGGCTTTTGGGACGGCCCCAGAGGCTTACGCCCAAGCGGCGGTCGATTTTATGCTTCGATTCAAGACGTTTCGTCATTTTTTGGTATCCTTTTTCATTGTTGTCCCGATAGTTCTCCGTCTTTCAACGGAAACGGGTTCGCCCCCATAGGGGGTGCCGCTTTCTCGGGAAGAGGTGGGGGTTATAGGGGATTTGGGGGGTGGGAGTCAAATGGATGCGTGTTTTTCGCGGGAAAGCACCATTGGTTAATAATCTGGGATGATTTTGGAGTCTTATGCCGCGCGGACGCGCGGCGCTGGATTCCGGCCTTCACCGGAATGACGAGGGAGGGGTTAGCTCGGGATGGGGAAGTGGGAGATTAGCCAGCCCATTATTTCTTTGGCTACTTCGGGCCAGCAGTCGGCGATCATTAGGCCGTGGGGGACGTTGGGGAGGGTTTTGGCTTTGCCGGTCCAGAATTGGGCTTCGTAGCGGGAGTCGAATTCGGGGACGAAGGAGTCGCGGTCGCCGATGAGGGCCAAGGTGGGGACGGGGTATTTGGGGGTTCGGAAGTCGGGGAAGTTGGCTTCGAAGCAGAAGCGCGCGGATTCCCTTCGGAGCGGGGGGAAGGTCGTTGCGAGCTTTTCGGCGGATTGGCGGTCTCCGAAAAGTGCGTCGTAAATAACCCGCTCGTTGGTTTTTTCGGGGCCGATCGTTATCAAAATCCCGAGTTGGAGCGCGAGCATCGGGCGGTGGGTTGCGATGAAGCGCGAACTGTTTTGAAGGCCCATCAATGACGGGGCCGAGAGCAGGACCTGGCCTCTGATTTTATGTTCAAGCGCGTATTTTTGGACGAGGTAGCCGCCCATCGAGTGGCCGATCAGCACCGGCTCGGTTTGGAACAGGTGGGTGCCCTGCTCGATATCCTCAAGGTACTGCTCGATCCCGTAGCTGTTGATTTGGTCTTCGCCGCCGCTCTCACCGTGGCCTCTCAGAGAAATCGCAGCGCCGTACCATCCGCCTTGTTCGAAGGCGGGGAGAAAATAGCGGGTCCATATCCATGCGCCGCAGTATGACCCATGGACAAACAGGAGCGGCGGCCTGTCGTTGGGTTTGCCAAACGTGATTACTTCCATTTTATGGGAAGGCCTTTGAAATGAGACTCTACAGGAAGGAATTATAGTTAATGCCTTTTAGGCCGCTAATGCAAGTTGCACCTTTCGCGCGTGTGCATAACAGAAGTAGAGAAGTGCGGCCATCATTGGCGGGCGTAGCGGCAGGCCGAACGTGTCGCCGTAGTCGCGGACAATTCCGGGGAGGAGCCATAGCGCGATGAGGAAAATCTTTTCGTAATTCAGAAAGCCGGTGCGGAGACCTTCGGCGGCGAGCAAGGCGATTGGGATTGAGAGGAGGACTTCATCGTAATTGAAGGCGTAGGGGCTGGATAAGAAAATCGCGGCGCAGAGGGAGGCTCCTTTGAGCGTCAATGGGACTGCTCTTTGTGCCCAGAGGCGGAGGAGGAGCGCTATTGCGATAAGGGCCGTGACGGTTTGAACGACGAATGCAGTTTGCGCTGAGCCGCCGAACATTCGGACGGCGGAAAATACCGTGTGCATATTCGCCCAGAGGGCTTTCTGGGGACTTTCGAGGATCAGTTCTCTGGCGTAGGGGATGGAGGCGAAGAAGCTTTGCCAAGTTTCGATGCCGAAAAAGAGAAGGGAAAGGACGGTAATCGTGGTTGCGCTTGCGAGGGTCGAAAACAGGGCCTTCCAGTAGCGGCCTGCGGCGAGAGCCAGTGGGATCAGGATGAAGAATTGGGGCTTATAGGAGAGGAGGCCGAAGAAGACTCCGGCTGTAATGGGGGAGGTTTCCAGCAGATAGAGGCCTGATGCCAGCAGCGCGGTTGTGATGAAACCGTTTTGGCCGATGAAGAGGTTTGCATAGGCACCGGGGAAAGCGGCAATGGCGAAGAGAGCTTTTTTGGAAGGGGCGAGTTTTTGGAGAGCGAGGAGATAGGCGGCGAAGCCGATGCCGAGGTAGAGATATAATGCGGGGGTGTAGGGAAGGAGGGCGGCTAGTCCTGCGGCGGCGAGGAAGGGGGGAGGGTAGAACCAGGGGAGTTCGCCTTCCTTGATGGTGGGTCCCTGCCCTGATTGTTCGAGCGTTCGTTGGCGCTGCGCGTGAAGGGGTTTGTTGTAGGCGGTTGCGGGGCGGCCTTCATGGACGGCTTGGCCTGCGGCATAGACGTTTACGAAATCTACGGAGGCGGAGATGCTTTTGTGCTCAGGGAGCAGCGCGGAGCCGGAAAGCCATAACGAGACGATCAGCGCATACGCACAAAGAAACAGAACGGGGTACGCCGACACGCGCTTCTCGGTGATCCAAGTCGCGCGACGGAGTGCCGTGTCGAGAAACATTATTTGTGACGGAAGGTAATCCGGCCTCTGGAAAGGTCGTAGGGAGTCATTGCTATGTTGACTTTATCGCCCATCAGTACGCGGATGCGGTTCTTGCGCATTTTCCCCGACGTCTGCGCCAGCACTTCGTGCCCGTTCTCCAACTTCACGCGGAACATTGCGTTCGGGAGGATTTCGGTGACGATGCCTTCGAATTCTAGTGCTTCTTCTTTTGCCATAATTTCCTGGCTTTTCGGGGTTAAAGTTATCCACGGGGCGTTAAGAACTATCAGGAATCAGAGGCTTAGTAAAGCCCATGTGCGCCTTTTGAAAATGTTATTCAAATATGGGGGGCGGTGTATAGTCCTCATAGACGCATATAATTATCAGATTTCAGGGAAGTCATGTTTATCAATGGTGTATCGGCAAGCGCTGACCTGCTCGGGATTATTAAGCAGTTGCATCAACTGCCAAGCTGCTATTCCGAGGAAAAACAGTCTCTTCCGCTGTCGTTGTCTGAATGGGACAGCGAAAAGGCTTATGAGGCTCGAAGGCTTTCGCACTCGGGAGCTTTAAGTTTCTCTGAGCGGAAATATGCAAAAGCCATTTCCTTTCTTGAGGAATCTTCGACGATTCATGAGCAGAACGAAGAGTTTGAACAACTTCTAATTGATCTTGGACTGCTGCACACAGCTTCGGTTGAGGTCTTGAAGGCCAGATGGAACCAGGATCTCGACGAAGATGCCCTTCGATTACAGAACAACCTCCCTCATATAAGGAAAAAGATCCGTCGTGAACGGCAAAGACCTTCCGGACTTTCCATTCCAGAAGCGGTCAGGGTTGAACAAGGCGAGGTTGGGTTCTCTGCCGATGTGCCATTCGGGACAGACGGTATTGCGCAATGCGTTTGCCTCGTTCTTAGAAATCCCGCGACAATGAAGACGGCTCTTTGCCATATCGATTGCGATGTCGATGTCGACTCCCTTGCAAAAATTAAAGACAGGCTGCTCGAAGGGTCTTCGCCGGATCAGCTTTTGGAGGCCAAGGTAGTCGGGTGTAAATCGCTCGGCGGACAGGTTGTTGACGATGCAATTCAGAATATTAACACCATTGTCGGTTTTCTCGGCCCGCTTAATGTCAACGTTATTTCGGCAGACCTGTTTAGCGATTATCAACCTTCGGCTCTCGTCGTTTTTCCTGAGGACTTTCGCTGTGCCGATGGGACTGCGACTGCGTTTAATCCAAACAGGGATCTTTCGACCGCTGTTATTAACAAGCACAAAATCCCTTTGCGCGTCGCTTTCGATCTGACGTATTCGGACCAACGTGCGGCCATTTTGCTCGATGGCAACATGGTGAGTCATCTGCGCGAGAACTATTTCGGTAAATCGATCAGCGATGTTTATTCGACTGCCGAGGGGAAATGTTCGTGGGTGAGAGGCATCAGAGAAAGCGCATACAATATTTATTACTCGGAATACCTCGATAACGTTTTCTGCTTATGCGATGTGACCTGCTCCCCGCAAACTGAGGCAAAATGAGTTAGAGTCTGCAACCGGAGAA
>CAZLIG010000037.1:12699-14182 GCA_964559415.1 uncultured Rhodospirillaceae bacterium | reverse complement strand
CTATTCGGGCGGACTATAAGCTCAGGTACCGCAAGTAAAAACTCAAAAAGGAAAAGGCAAATATAAGAAGCACTCAGTAAACTAAAACGAGCACTTTCTTCCGCATTTCCTATCTTACGGGCAATAACGTGACGCTAACCGTAGTTAAATCCATACGGATATGCAATGGCGGCTTGCTGCCGGGAATTCGATTTTTGAGGTGCGATCTGCGACAGATTGGGCTTAATGAACCTTGTCTGAAAATCTTCATACTCCAGCGGTCTCAGTATGGCCACCTCTGCAAGCCGCTGCCTAAATATCTTCGGTTCAGAGAATTTCTCTTTAAGCGGTTTTATGAAGCTCGTGTACCGGTCGACGAGGTCCAACACTTCTTCCCGCGCATTCCGCATAGGAAGTTCAAACCCGACGATCCCAAAGTTAAGTCCGCCATTTACGGTTTCTCCCGAAAGAACCACGTGCTTGCTCCCTGACGCACGATCTTCGGCAGCGTTTCCTTCAAGCACAACAATGTCAACGGGGGCCTGGTTTTGCCTAAACGCCCCCTTGCGCAAAACATGGACATCGAGTCCGGGAAGCTTGAAAACGCCTCCCTCAGCGGGAAAGCTCGAGTAGGGCATCGACAAAAGGAGTGCATCCCTTTCTTCTGCGGCTTCATGAAGAGTAGTGCTGAAAGTGCTCTTAAAGTCGTCTTGAAGAGGGCGAATAGTGTTGAGGCCGATTTGAACGATAACCTCATCGAAATTTGGAACCTCAGAAGAGTGAATATAAGCAATTAAATCAAGCATTTAGCATCTCCATTGTGAGGGGGAGAAGGAATTGTCCAAGTGACTCAAAGGATAAAAAATCAAGCCGTATGCTCAAAGACTAAAAGCCAAAAAAAGCAAAAAAGAACAAGCACATCCCGAAGGAAATGCTGCACTGCACAATAATGAGGTAAACGGGAGTTTACTTGAGGTCAACTTTGGCGTTCCACCCGCCGCCAAGGGCCTTGATAAGCGCTACGCTGGCCAATAGCCGTTCATTTTGGACGGAAAGCGCGGCCTGTTCGTTGGCTAGCCGTTGGGTCTGCGCCACAATGACATTGGTGAAAGGCACAAGTCCCGCACGGTATTGATTAAGCACGAGCTTTTCGGATTCTCTCGATGAAGCAACAACCGACTTCTGAGCTTCGGCCTGTTCCGTAAGAATCCTGAGTGCCGCCAATTGGTCTTCGACCTGTTGAAATGACGTAAGAACGGTTTGCCTGTAAAGAGCCACCTTCTGGTCATAACCCGCTCTTGCCGCGTCAACCTTCGCCCCGCGTTTTCCGGCGTCGAAAATGGTTTCGGCAACCGAAGCCCCAAGCGACCAAAGGATATTCGGGGAACTAAACAGGTTTCCAAGCGTCGGGCTCGCCGACCCATACGAAGCCGAAAGCGACAGCGAAGGAAAATAAGCCGCTGTCTCCAAACCAATATCCGCATTCGCAGCCGCCATGCGTCTC
>CAZLIG010000037.1:0-12689 GCA_964559415.1 uncultured Rhodospirillaceae bacterium | reverse complement strand
AGGCCGCGATGTCCGGCCTCCGCTCAAGCAAAGCCGAAGGCACCGTGACAGGAATCGGCGGAACTTTGGTTTCAATATTCTCCGGCACGATGGAAATCTGACTGGGCGTCTTTCCAAGCAGCGCCGCAATCGCATGATCATACTGAGCGCGCTTGATCCCTGTGGCTATGACTTGGGCTTGCGTTTGCTCCAGTTGCTGGCGTGCGGAGATCACGTCGCTCTTTGCTACAACACCCGCGTTATATTGGTCTTTGGCAATCTTCAGCGACCGCTTTTGTCCTTCTGCCGTTTCATCCAAAAGCTTTTTCAAGGCGTCCTGTGCCCGAAGGCTGAAGTAGGTGGACGCAAGTTCCGCCTGAGCCGAAAGCCGCGCTCCCGCCAAGTCAGCCGCACTGGCCTGCGCTGTCGCTTCGTCGCTCTCGACCTGCCTCCTTATGCGTCCCCAAACATCGACATCCCAGCTTGCCCCGGCCTCGGCGTTAAAAGTCGTCAGCTCCTTCGCCTGAGCGGCAGTCTTGCCCCGCGTTGCGCCGCCGCTAACTGCAACCATCGGAAAAAACGAAGCCCTGTCCTGCGACACAAGAGCTTGCGCTGAACGATAAGCGGCCTCCGCCGCCTTAAGGTTCTCGTTGGAGATTTCAACTTGGCTTTCCAGCGCATTAAGGATCGGATCGTTATAAACCTTCCACCACTCGCCCGAAGCCTCTTCATCGCGGGGATGCGCCAGCTTCCATCCTTTCGGAAGCTCCTTCAATGTAACAGGCACGTTAGCCGAAGGCCGTTCATAATCCGGCCCCGCCGAACAACCGGTCAGAACAAGAGCAAACGCCGCGAGAGAGCAGGGGAGTAACTTGCGCATGATTTGCACACCTAGGATAGAAGTCATCATCACACAACCGCACCGCGCCTTACTTTGCCATCCCTTTTCACGAACCTGTCCAGAAGCAGATAAACAACAGGCGTCGTATAAAGGGTCAATAGCTGGCTCATAACAAGACCGCCCACAATAGCGATCCCAAGCGGCTTGCGCATCTCGGCTCCTTCGCCCATGCCGAACACGAGCGGCAATGCGCCGAAGAGCGCGGCCATTGTCGTCATCATAATGGGCCTGAACCTCAACAGGCATGCTTCTGCAATGGCAGCGCGGGAGTCGATATTCTTGCGCCGTTCGACCTCGATGGCGAAGTCAATCATCATAATCGCGTTCTTTTTGACAATGCCAATAAGCAAAAATAATGCAATCAGCGCGATTATAGTGAACTGCTGCCCTGAAATCATAAGTGCCAGCACCGCCCCCACGCCCGCCGAAGGCAGGGTGGAAAGAATGGTAATCGGGTGAATAAGGCTCTCATAAAGAATGCCAAGCACGATATATACTGCGAGCAGGGCGGTTGCGACAAGCAAGCCCAGATTATTCATAGACTCCTGAAACATCTTGGCCGACCCCTGAAACCCGCCGTGGATGGACGCAGGCATCCCGATGTTCTTCATCGTCGTGTTAATCTGCGAAACGGCATCGCTCAACGAGGCGCCCTCCCGCAGATTGAACGAAATCGTTGTCGCCGCAAAATGTCCCTGATGGTTCACCGCCAAAGGCGCGTTCCCCGGCCCCCAGCTCGCGAAGGCTGAAAGAGGTATCATCGTTTTCGGCGTCATACTGACAGGAGTCCCTATCGACGAAGCCCCCCGCCGAACCATCGACCCTGTGCTGTGCACCTCGCTTGGTGAGCTGGACTTGCCCACGTAAAGCTGCTCAAGCGTCTCCGGGTTCTGCCAGAACTGCGGCGCGACCTCCATTACAACGTGATACTGGTTCAACGCGCTATAGATTGTCGAAACCTGCCGCTGCCCAAAGGCATCGTAAAGAGCGTTGTCGATCTGGCTCATGGTCAACCCAAGCCTGGATGCCGCATCTCGGTCGATTTTGAGATCGGCCTCAAGACCGCTTTCCTGCAAATCGGTATTGACGTCGGCAAACCCCTGAAGCCCTTTTAACGACTCGACAAGCTTAGGAGACCACTCCCGCAATTCCTCAAGATTGTTCCCTTGCAATGTATATTGATACTGCGCCTTGGCCGAGCGCCCGCCCATCCGAATATCCTGCACCGATTGCAGGAACAAAGAGGCCCCCGCCACCTGCGCAAGCTGAGGCCGAAGCCTTGCTATCACGGCATCCGCCGAAATCTTCCGCTCTTCCTTGGGCTTGAGCGCTACAAACATAAAGCCGGAGTTAAGCTGTTGCCCGCCTGTGTGTGCCACGACGTTAAGCACCGCCGGATCGCTTTTGACGATATCGACAAATTGCTTTTGCTTGGTACGCATGGCTTGGAACGAGATACTTTGATCGGCTTGGATATTTCCGACAAGCTGCCCGGTATCCTGCTGCGGAAAGGCCCCCTTTGGAATGACCGCGATGAGATAAACATTAAGCCCTATCGTCGCAACCAATATTCCCAACACAATCCATTTGTGGCTCAAGGCCCACCCTAGCGATTTTCCATAAGCGTCGCGCATCCCATTAAGAAACTGGTCGATCTTCTCGGATATGCGCCCCTTTGGAGCCTCATATTTCTTCTTCAGCACGTACGCGCACATCATGGGCGTGGTGGTAAGCGAAACCGCAAGCGACATCAGAATGGCGGACGAAAGCGTAACCGCAAACTCCCTGAACAGCCTCCCGATAATCCCGCCCATAAGCAGGATGGGAATAAAAACCGCGATGAGCGAAATGCTCATCGAGAGAACGGTAAAACCCACCTCCCGCGCTCCCTGAAGCGCTGCGCGCCTTCGGGGCATTCCCGCCTCCCTGTGTCGCGACACGTTTTCCAAAACCACAATCGCGTCATCCACCACAAACCCTGTGCTCACGATAAGCGCCATGAGCGATAGATTATTAAGGCTGTATCCCAAGAGCCACATAACCCCGAACGTTCCCACCAGCGAAACCGGCACCGCCACCGAAGGAATGAGAGCCGACCGCGTGCTCCGCAAAAACAGAAACACAACGGCGATCACAAGCAGGATCGAAATAACCAGCGTATTCTCGACATCCGAAAGCGAAGCCCGGATCGTCGTCGTGCGGTCCACAACAATTTCCGTGTTGATGCTCGGCGGAATCGAAGTCCTGAGCGAAGGCAATACCGCCTTAATTCGATCCACAGTATCGATGATGTTTGCGCCCGGCTGCCTTGACAGAATAAGGGGAATAGCTGGCTTGCCGTTAAATATTCCCTCGTTCCGCAAATCCTCCACGGAGTCGACAACCTCAGCCACATCCTGAAGTCTAACCGGCGCGCCGTTCCTCCAGGCAATAATTAGCGGCTTGTACTCCTCTGCATGGCTCGCCGTGTCGTTGGTATAAATCTGAAACCGAGTATTCCCGGATTCAAAAGCCCCCTTAGGGCTATTCGGATTTGTCGCCGCAAGGGCAGCCCGCACATCCTCAAGCCCAATGCCGTAGTTAAAGAGAGCCTGAGGATTAAGCTCGACCCTCACCGCAGGCAGCGAAGCGCCTCCAAGCGTGACCTGTCCAACCCCCTCTACCTGCGAGAGCTTCTGTTGCAACACAGTGGATGCCGCATCGTAAATCTGTCCTTTGGTCAGAATATCTGACGTTAGCGCCAAAATCATGATAGGCGCATCCGCCGGGTTGACCTTCCGATAAGTCGGATTGCTCCGCAGCCCAAACGGCATATCCGCCCGTGCCGCGTTGATAGCCGCCTGCACGTCCCGCGCAGCCCCGTCGATATTGCGGCTCAATCCGAACTGTAGCGTAATGCGGCTGAACCCGAGATTGCTTGAAGACGTCATCTCCGAAACATCCGCAATCTGCCCCAGATGCCTTTCAAGCGGCGTCGCCACGCTTGTCGCGGTCGTCTCGGGGCTTGCCCCCGGCAATTGCGCAAATACCATGATGGTCGGAAAATCCACCTGAGGCAGCGGCGACACCGGAAGGAAGAAGTAGGCGACAATCCCTGCCAGCGCGATGCCGATCGTCAGAAGGACGGTTCCGACAGGACGCGCAATAAATGGAGCCGAGATGTTCATCCAACCGATCCCTTGGCCCCCGGCTGGACTCCGCTCGGATCAAACCCAAAGCGCCGCGAAAGCCTGTCGAAGGCAAGATAAATAACCGGAGTCGTATAAAGCGTAAGCAACTGGCTAAGGATCAACCCGCCCACGATACTGATGCCAAGAGGCCGCCGAAGCTCCGATCCAACCCCCGTGCCGAGCATAAGCGGCAACGCGCCCAGCAGTGCCGCAAGCGTTGTCATCATGATCGGCCTGAACCGAAGCAGGCAAGCCTGATAAATAGCCTCTCGTGGGGGCTTCCCCTCGTTGCGCTCCGCATCGAGCGCAAAGTCGATCATCATGATGGCGTTCTTCTTCACGATGCCGATCAGCAGGATGATACCGATGATTCCAATAACTCCAAGATCGCTCCCGGAAAGGATCAACGCCAGCAAAGCCCCAACTCCCGCAGATGGCAGCGTCGATAGAATGGTTATCGGATGAATGTAGCTCTCATAAAGAACGCCAAGCACGATATACATCGTGATAATCGCCGCAAGGATCAGCAAAATCTCGTTGCCGAGCGAAGCTCTGAACGCCAGCGCCGCCCCTTGAAAGTTCGTCGTAATGCTCGACGGCAGTCCAATTTCGGTTTCCGCCTTTTCAATCGCATCCACAGCATCGCCAAGCGAAGCCCCCTGCGCGAGGTTGAACGAGATAAGAGCCGAAGGAAACTGAGCCAGATGTGAAATCTGAAGCGGGGCAGGGCGCTCCGTAATCGTCGCAATGGCGGACAGCGGAACTTGCCCTCCGTTCGAGGACTGCAAATGGATTGAGCCAAGCGACGGAGAATTCGGATTAGCCTCAAGAATGACGCGATATTGGTTCGACTGCGTGAAAATGGTCGAGATAATGCGCTGCCCAAAAGCGTCGTAGAGCGTATTGTCCACCGTTGCCAACGTAATCCCAAACCGGGCCGCCGCATCGCGGTCTATCTCGATATAGTAGGAAAGCCCCTTGTCCTGTGCATCACTTGCCACATCCTCAAGCTGAGGCAACGCGCGCAGCCGATCCAAAAGCTTCGGTATCCAAGTCGCAAGTTCATCAGGATCGGCATCCTGAAGAATAAACTGATACTGCGTCCGGCTTACGCTGGTGTCGATCGTCAAATCCTGCACCGGCTGCATATAAAGCTTGATGCCCGGAACTTGACCAACGTCCTTTTGAAGCATTCTGATAATCTCGCTTGCGCTCTCATCCCGCGCCGCATGAGGCTTGAGATTGATCAAAAACCTTCCGGTATTGAGAGCAGTGTTAGTCCCATCCACCCCGATGAACGACGAAAGGCTTTCCACATTCGGATTTTTGAGCAGCACCGCCGCTAAAGCCTGTTGCCTCTCAGCCATAGCCGCATACGACACGAAAGCGGGCGCTTCCGAAATACCCTGAATCAGCCCCGTGTCCTGCACCGGGAAAAACCCCTTGGGAATGACGACATACAAAACAACGGTCAGCACCAACGTCCCGATCGCAACCAAAAGGGTCGCGTACTCGTGCTTCAACACAACGCTCAGTGTGCGTCCATAACCGGCAATAACGCCGTCAAACCACTTCTGAAACACGCGGCTAAATTGAGACTCCTCTTCCGGCCTCCGATGCCTCAGCAACTTCGCGCACATCATGGGCACGAGGGTGAGCGACACAACAGCCGAAATGAGAATGGTCACTGACAGCGTAATCGCAAACTCTCTAAAAAGGCGTCCCACAACGTCGCTCATGAAGAGCAGCGGGATCAACACGGCAATCAAGGAAACCGTCAGCGAGATGATCGTAAACCCGATCTGCTGCGATCCCTTAAGGGCAGCCTTCAACGGCGGTTCGCCTTGCTCGATATAGCGCGCGATGTTTTCGATCATCACAATCGCGTCATCGACCACAAACCCCGTGGCAATGGTCAGCGCCATCAGAGAAAGGTTGTTTAAGCTATACCCCGCCAGATACATAACGACGAACGTGCCAATCAGCGAAAGCGGGACCGAAAGACTGGGAATAACCGTTGCAGGCAAATTCCGTAGAAAAACAAAAATGACCGCCACGACCAGCGCAACAGAAAGCATCAGTTCAATTTCAACGTCATGAACCGAAGCCCTGATCGTATTGGTCCTGTCGGTCAGAACCTCGACATCAATGGCGCGCGGCATGGCGGTTTTCATCTCCGGCAGCATGGACGTGATGTTGTCCACGACCGAAATAACATTCGCCCCCGGCTGCCGCTTGATATTAAGAATGACCGCAGGCGTCGCATTCATCCACGCCCCGAGCTTGACGTTCTCGGCGCTGTCGACCACCTGCGCAACGTCCCGAAGCCTCACCGGAGCGCCATTGCGAAAAGCAATAATAAGATCCTTATACTCGTCGCTGCTCTTAAGCTGATCGTTGGCATTGACGGAATAGTTACGCAACGGCCCGTCAAAGCTCCCCTTGGGGAGATTGACATTCGCGCTATTGATCGTCGATCTCAGATCGTCAATATTCAGCCCATAAGACGCAAGCGCCTCGATATTCGCCTGAACCCTTACGGCGGGCCGCTGCCCGCCGCTGATGCTGACCAGCCCGACGCCCGGCAACTGAGAAATCTTCTGCGCCAGCCGGGTATCCGCCGCGTCCTCGACCTGCGTTAACGGCAAAGTTTTCGAAGTCACCGCCAGCGTAAGAATAGGAGCATCCGCTGGATTGATCTTGGCATAAATAGGTGGAGCCGGAAGATCGGAAGGCAACAGGTTGCTCGCGGCATTGATGGCCGCCTGCACCTGCTGTTCCGCAACATCGAGATTAAGGTCCAAAGCGAACTGCAACGTGACAATCGATGCCCCCGCAGAACTGACCGAAGACATCTGCGTCAGCCCCGGCATTTGCCCAAACTGCCGTTCAAGCGGAGCCGTAATCGAAGCCGTCATAACCTCCGGGCTAGCGCCGGGATAAAACGTCTGCACTTGAATGGTCGGATAATCGACCTGAGGCAGGGCGGACAACGGCAAAAACCGAAACGCAACAAACCCGGCCAGCAAAATCGCAGCCATAAGCAGCGAAGTGGCAATAGGCCGCAAAATAAAAGGACGTGAAGGATTCACTAAAGCACGCGTTCAGAAAGAATAACCGTCATCCTTGCGAAGGCGGGGATCCCATTTGTTGTTGTTCTTAACAAAAGAGCCATTGCTTCCTCCAACACCGATTTGATCTAACCTTCACTTTGAACACCGCGTTGACCGCTAGGCTGTTCAGGCTTACCCGCAGATGCCGGGCCTTCGCCGGGCAGAGAAACCTTCGCTCCTTCCCGAAGCTTGTCGGCTCCATCCACAACAACCTTGTCCCCGGGAGTCAGTCCTTCGGTTATAGCGACTTTCGTCCCATCGTCCGTTCCCAACTTCACGGGCCGCACGCTCACTGTATTTTCCGGTGTCACAAGATAAACAAATGTTCCCGGCACCCCGCGCTGAACGCCGGTCAGCGGAATGGTCGTCGCGTCGCGCAACGTATCCAGAAGTATTTTGACGTTAACGAACTGGTTAGGAAAAAGACTGCTGTCCCCGTTATCGAACTGCGCCCGAAGCTTCACCGTCCCCGTTGTTGAATCAATTCGGTTGTCCATTGAAGAAATGTGCCCGACCGCCAGCTCCGTCGTCTGCCCCCGGTCGAACGCCGTGACCTGAATAGGCATAGCTCCCTTCATCCGGTTCAAAAGTGCCGGAACATGATCCTCCGGCAGTGTGAACAACACGGTGATCGGCTGCGTCTGGGCCAGCGTGACAATCGCCGCGTTCGTCTGCACATAATTTCCTGCATCGACCTGCCTCAGCCCGATCCTCCCCCTGAAAGGAGCCGTGATCCTGCAATATTGAAGATTGAGCTTCGCCGCATCAATCTGTGCCTGATCCGCCTGCACTGCGCCGCGATGCTGCTGAACGAGTGCTTCCTGTGTGTCTACTTGCTGCCGCGCAATTGAGTCCTGCTTGAAAAGCTTTTGGTACCTCGCAAGAGTGACTTCGGCGTCCTTCAGCAGCGCTTGATCCTTCAAAAGCTGCCCCTGAGCCTGATTGAGTGCGTTCTCATAGGGCCGAGGATCGATCTGCGCCAGAAAATCCCCTTCCTGAACCATCTGTCCTTCCTGAAACGCGATGTGGGTAAGCTGACCGGCGATTTGAGTACGTATCGTGACTTCCGTAAAAGGCGTGACCGTGCCGAGAGCATTGAGAATGACGTTGATTTCGCCTTTCTCCGCCGCGGCGACGCCGACCGGAACCGGGCCATTGCGCTCGGCCTTCGCCGACGACTCCTTGTCATTAACCGGGTGCGTCAAGCGCCACCCAATGGCAACCGCAATCAAAAGGCCTGCGATAATCAAAATTGTACTTTTACGCATCGGCTTTCCCGTAGAAAAGAAAGGTCACGCAGGGATACACCCGCCCCGCACATGAATCAAATGTTCGGGTTACTTCTTCTTCCGAAGCTCCTCGCGCTGCTCCGCAATGCGATCCTTGAGATCTTCAGTATCCCGTAGAATGTTCATTGCGTTATAGTCCCTCTTGAGCAGAGACTTGCGAAAATCCTCGACCTTTTTGGCAAGATGCCGAAGCTTGTTTTCCGCATCCTTCGAGTCCATGTCGATTTGAGCGAGTTCGGCTGAATAACCGTTAAGTTGCTTATAGTCCCCTTGGCTTTGAGGCTCTGGCACAGGAGCCACAAGTGCCGGAGCTTCAGGCATGGCGGGAGCTGCAGTTGTTGCCGGAGCAGAAGGTGTCGTAATCACGGTCGTGGTCGCAGGAGCCATCTCGACGCGCTGCCATGCGTCGTAACACAGCGGGACATACGGGAAATACCCCTGCGGATTAGTGCAATACCAGTAGCGCTGAACGGCGGGAGCCGTCGGTACGGCCTGAACCGTCTCGACAACGACAGTCGGCGGCGTATACGGATCGGGATAAGGATAAACAGGGGCCGCGTAATAGTACCAAGTAGGCCCAACGATCCACCACCAGCCAAGGCGCCCCTCATGATGCCCCCGATGCCAACGTCCGCCTCTCCATGTATGGAGATCGCGCTCATGGAATCTGTGGATATCGCCGCCCCACCGATGAGGCTCCCGCCGTCCATGCTCCGCCATCGCGGACTGAGGCACCAGCGCAAGCACGGTACCGGCAACTAACAAAAGCGAGGTAAGTTTCTTCATGGCGACCTGCAGAAAGAGTTGACTGAGCAAAGCCCGGACTCACCAGCGCCCGCACCTCATATTCTATCTTGTTTAGGGCAAAAATACGGCCTCCCCGTCCTTAACGCCTTGATGTAAAGAGGGGTACCGCTTGGCGGCGTGATTAGAATCTCTTATATGTAGTATGGTTAACGCGCGTCTTAAAATAGGCTCCGAATGGCAAAAACGCTCTACACCTCAAAAGACTGGGTAAAAACCTTCGATGACCCCCAAAAAGCCGTGGCCTACGTTCGCGAGATTTACGAAACGAACACCGCTTTCCTGTGCGACGGCTTCGCCTCCTTTGCCTCAGACCGCCGCGTCCCTGAGGCCATCTCGGCCTGCTATCCGCTCGTATCGATTACCGTTCGCCAAAAGGACCTGCGCCGCCACGAAATCGATCCCAAACTATCCTATGGCTTCGTCTCCCAGGAGGGCACGTATTCTACAACCCTGACTCGCCCGGACATTTTCGGCTGCTACTACGAGGAAATGCTCGCTGCTCTCATGAACAATCATCAAGTTCCTGTCAGGGTAGGGGTCAGCACTACCCCCATCCCTGTGCATTTTGCCTTCCCCGAAGGCGTGCATATCGAAGGCGGCCTGAGCGATGAAGCACTCCGTACCTTTCAAGAAACCTTCGGCATGATTGATCTTTCGATCATTGACGACCGCATCGTAGACAACAAGGGCATAAGAGACGGCGATGAACGTCCCTTGGCTCTTTATACCGCCCCTCGCGTCGACCTTTCACTGCACCGCCTTCGCCATTACACGGGAACCGACCCCAAACACTTTCAAAAGTTCGTCCTTTTCACAAACTACCAGTTCTATGTCGATGAATTCCGTTCCTTCGCCATGTCAATCATGAAGGAGGCAGAAGGAGGCCGATGCCCTTATACGTCATTTGTCGAACCCGGAAACCACGTTATTCGCAGCCAAACCGAAAGCGCAACGCCAACCCGAATGCCTCAAATGCCAGCGTATCACCTCATGCGTGCCGATGGCAACGGAATAACCCTCATCAACATTGGCATCGGCCCAAGCAATGCCAAAACGATCACCGATCATATAGCAGTCACCCGGCCCAACGCATGGATCATGGTGGGCCACTGCGGAGGCCTTGGTTCCGAAATGAAACTGGGCGATTACATCTTGGCCCACGGTTACGATCGCCGCGATTTGGTACTGGATTCCAAACTTCCTCTCAGCACCCCTGTTCCCGCGCTGGCCGAAGTCCAGCAAGCTCTGCAAACGTGCGTGCGCAACGTGACCGGGCTCTCGAAAACTGAAGTAAAAACAATCATGCGCACAGGTACCGTCGTGACCGTGGCCGACCGCAATTGGGAACTCGACGATCACAGAGAACTTATCGAAGCCTTTAATCTAAGCCGCGCCGTCGCGGTAGACATGGAATCCGCAACCTTGGCAGCTAATGGCCTGCGCCACCGCGTTCCTTACGGCACGCTCCTTTGTGTCTCGGATATGCCTTTCAAAGGAAACGTGAAATTGCCGGGTTCCTCCGAGGAGTTTTATCGCAAGCGCGTCGCCCAGCACATCCGCATTGGCATCGAAACCTGCAAGTTCCTGTGTGAAAACCCCGAAGGCCTCCATAGCCGCAAGCTGAGAGGTTTCTTCGAGACTGCTTTCCGCTAAGTTCCGTTTAGCGTTGCGCCGTGCTCACCAATAGGGTGAGTACGACCCCAAGCGCAAACATGACGACGCTAAGCACGACTCCGACAGTGTCGCCATTTTTCCGGCGCTTCTCTTTAGTAGCGGCATCGACATTCGGGTCCAAAGCCGAAGGCATAAACAGCAAGATAACCAGTCCCGGCACTCCTGTAGCAAGAATCCACGCCCAAGGGCTAAATCCCTTGCGGAGGGCAAAAAAGATCATGAGCGGAAGAATAACAAGGAACGTTATGTAAGATGCCATTACCAGCTCCGTAAAAAAATATGTCTAAAGAGAAGCGCCCGCAGGAGCATTCTGGCGGTCAGAATACAGCTCCGGCACCTCCGCAATCTGCCCCAGAATTCCAGCGATCTCATAAGCGGCGCGATTTTCCGGAATATTACATTTTATATTGCGCTTATAAATCTCAAGGTTGCTAACGACTTCCTTCAACGCTGCGCCTAACCCGGTTTTAAAGCTTTTAACGGCAACGCCAACCCCGTTTTCCAATATCCACTCAACATTTGGCCGTTCCTGCGGAAGGGTTGAGGCGTTGCTTTCCACAATCACCGGACACCCTGAATGAAGCGCCTCGCTAATGGAGCCGGGACCCGGCTTTCCAATAAACACATCCGCAAGACGCATATAATCGGGGACGTTTTCCACGTACCCGACGGCGCAACAACGCGGGCGCCCTGACAGGGTTTCAAGCAGCTTCGTGTTGTGCCCGCATAAAACGATGGTTTGAAGTCCCGAACCGACTTGATCGACAATCTTTTCCGCCAAAGCCGATCCGTTTCCGCCGAACATAATCAAAGCTGTAGGGCTATCCGCGCGCAGCCCGATGTCCTCATGTTTCAGCAACCCCTGCCGATAAAACCCCTTTTTCAAGATCATCCCCGAGACGCGATAAATCCGGTTTGTATCGAAAAAACGTGTCTCCTTCGCCTGATCGTAAGCGGCCTTGGTTCCGCAAATCAGGTATTGATCCTGATCCTCCATCCAAAAGTGCGGAGGAATATCGAGCATATCCGTCATGATCGTCACATACGGAACCTGAGGGAGAACATCCTTTAACGCGTTGAAAAGAAACCTGTTGAAGTTCGGAATGACCGACACTACAACATCCGGCGGCTCCTGTTGCGAAACCCATTGGGCGCGCAGTAGCTCCTCGATCTCATCGGTCTTGCTATCGATGAAGTGTTGAAGGAGCGTAAGCAAAGCGCCCGCTCCAAGCGTTTGCCCACGGCTGATGACGGTATTGTAAAATTCCTGAGACCTGAACGGCCCGTCAACAATACCCGGAGCAACGGGATTGAGAAATTGCCTGAGTCGGGGCGGAATTTTTTTGGTTATTTTATGAACGAGATCTATCGGCTCGAGGAGCGTCTGAAGATTAATCGCCCTGACGCGCCAGCCGGGAAATCTCTCACCAAGAACATCAGACAACGCCTCAGTCGCGGCCCGATGCCCGCCACCTGCATCAAAAAAGAAAATTTCGACAATTTTCCTCATGCACGCGCTCCAAGCCGAGTTATTGTCGATAAATGAAAAAGGTTAATCCGGGCGAAAATATACCACAGGCACCGCTAAACCTTCTGTACGCAGATGCCGAGACCTATTATTGCGTGTTTTTCATCAGGCCGCTTGACTTCCGCGAGGTAACTGCCTTATTTGTCCCCTTCGCCGTGGCAGCGTAGCTCAGTGGTAGAGCAGGGGAATCATAATCCCTTGGTCGGGGGTTCAAATCCCTCCGCTGCT
>CAZLIG010000036.1:0-14289 GCA_964559415.1 uncultured Rhodospirillaceae bacterium | reverse complement strand
GTAATCGACGGGGCGGACGAGATTAACGTCATTCTTCAAGATGACACCAACCTGACGGCTACCGTTGTGGGGAAGGACAAGAAGACCGATCTTGCCTTGCTTAAGGTGACGCCGAAGAAGCCGCTTACTGCCGTTACCTTCGGGGACAGCAACAAGGTGAGGATCGGCGACTGGATATTGGCAATCGGCAATCCTTATGGGTTTGGAGGGTCTGTTACGGCGGGCATTATTTCGGCTCGGGCGCGTAACATCAACTCCGGGCCTTATGACGAGTATTTGCAGACCGATGCGCCGATTAATCGTGGAAATTCGGGCGGGCCGATGTTCGATATGGATGGGAATGTTGTGGGCGTGAATACCGCGATTATCTCTCCGACAGGCGGTTCGGTGGGATTGGCTTTTGCCATTCCGTCGTCGCTTGCGAAGAATATTATCGAGCAGCTTAAGAACAAAGGGCATATTCGCCGCGGATGGATTGGGGTGCGCATTCAGACCGTTTCGCAGGATATCGCGGACGGCTTGGGATTGCCTTCAACCAAGGGCGCTCTTGTTTCCAGCGTGACGGACGATGGGCCTGCGGGCAAGGCGGGCGTTCAGGCTGGGGATGTCATTCTGACTTTCGACGGGAAGGATATTTCGGAGATGCATCGCTTGCCGCTCATTGTGGCTGAGACGGATGTCGACAAGACCGTGGATGTCGTGGTGTTCCGCAAGGGGAAGAACACGACCACGCGGGTCAAGGTCGGCGAACTGTCTTCGAAAGATGCGGATGAGGAGGAAGAAGAGGTTGGGGACCATGCTCCGACTGCTCCGGCAGGGGTTGAGAAGCTTGGAGACTTGGATATCTCGGTTGCTCCGCTTTCGTCATCGCTACGGACGCGCTTCGATATCAAGAAGGGCATTACCGGCGTTGTCGTGACCTCGGTTTCGCCTGACGGCGTTGGTGCCGATCAAGGGATTGAGATTGGCGACGTGATTAGCGAGGCGGCTCAAGCGGAGATTAAGTCTCCGAAAGACCTTAGCGAAAAGGTTAAGCAGGTGAAGAAGGAGAACAAGCCTTTGCTGCTTCTTATCAACCGTAAGGACGAATTGCAGTTTATTGCGGTCACTTGGAAGAAGAAGTAGTGTAGGGTTGTCGCACAAGAAAGCCGCGCGTCTTGGAGACAGGGCGCGCGGTTTTTTTTTGAGAATTGCGACAGGGTTAGTGTTGTAGTCACTTGTGACTCTCATTCCGCGCGGACGCGCGGCGATGGATTCCCGCTTTCGCGGGAATGACGAGAGTTTTTTCAATACTTCTTGGTTCGAGGTTAGACCTTTTCGACCTGCGTGTATTCGAGTTCGACGGGGGTGGCGCGGCCGAAGATGGAGACGGCGACTTTGAGGCGCGATTTGGCTTCGTCCACTTCTTCGACGACGCCGATGAAGGTTGCGAAGGGGCCGTCGGAGACGCGGACTTGTTCGCCGACTTCGAAGGTGATCGAGGGCTTTGGATGTTCAACGCCTTCGATGACCTGATTCAGGATGCGCTGCGCTTCGGCATCGCTGATGGGAGCGGGGCGTCCGCCGCCGCCTAAAAATCCGGTGACTTTTGGCGTGTTCTTGACCAAGTGCCAGCTTTCGTCCGTCAGATCCATCTTGATCAGGACGTAGCCGGGGAAGAATTTGCGTTCCGCGTTGACCTTTGCGCCTCGGCGGACTTCCACAACCTCTTCGGTGGGGACAAGGATTTCGGAGAAGTAATCTTCGAGACCCTTTTTCAGCGCAGTTTCGCGCACGGTCTGGGCTACCTTCTTTTCGAAGCCAGAGTGAACGTGAATCACATACCAACGGTGTGCCATAGTAACCTCTTCTTAAAATAAATTACGACTGCATTCCCAACAGGCGGGGGATTGTGAAGCCCAATACCCAATCGACGACGAGAAAAAATACGCCCATCATCAATGCGAAGACGATAATCAATACCGTCGTCATCCAGATTTCCTTGCGGGTTGGCCATGTTACCTTGGCGATTTCTCGCTTCGTTTCACGGATGAACTCGCTGATCTTCGATTTGTCCGGCATTTGGCCCGTTTGTTCGTTTGTCATCGTCGTCTCTTTTCCGAAACTAATGGCAGGAGTGGAGGGGCTCGAACCCCCAGCCCCCGGTTTTGGAGACCGGTGCTCTACCAATTGAGCTACACTCCTAAAAACCCGCTTTAAATCGCGTGAGGCCTTGCTGCAAATGGGTATTTTCTGCGCTCCGATGCTCACGTACTGACGTACGCTGCGCTTCGGTGCTCGAAAATCCCCATTTTCGCTCGCGGCCTGACGCGATTTAAAACAGGTTTTACTCAAAAAAACCTATCGTTCACTCACAGTCCCCCGTCCAGAGAATTCGCTCCGGACTGAGATACTAACCATGTGGGGGACAATGCTTTTTATCCGAAGTGCATTCCTTTTGCCAGTAAAAAATGATGGTTAATTATAGCTGGATTTGGAAGGAGATAAAGAGGGATGCGGCAAAAGCCGATCTCAGCATTGGTTAAGCGGCGATGGACTTTTGGAGTTTTTCGCGGATGCTCCCGCGTTTTTCGTTGATGCTTTCTACGACTTCGGTTTCGTCGCGTTCGAGGCTTAGGAGGGCGGCTTCGGCGAGTTGGAGGCTGGCTTCGATGGTTTCCGGGACGGCGAGGTAGACACCGGCTTTGTAGAGGTGGATGGCGTGATCGGAGTCGTTGGCGCGGGATATGATCTGGACGTCGGGGCGAATGCCGTGAACGATGTTGACGATCGTGTTGATTTCTTCGCGCGCGCTGCATGTTATTATGACGGATTTGGAGGTCATCAGGCCGCACTTCTTTAGAAAAAGCGGGTCGGAACCGCTTCCGTAAAAGGCTGGGAAGCCTTTCTTGCGAAGATTTTCTATTAATGTGGGGTCGCTGTCGATGGCGATATATCGGACGGCGTGCTTTGTCAGAAATTCGCAGGCCATGCCCCCGACTCTTTGCAGGCCGCCGATAACGAGAGCCTCGATTTTTTCGGTTTCGCTTGTTTGGGGGAAGATTTGTTTGGGCATCTCGTTCCGATTCACGCGTTTTGCGATCACAAAGCCAATTCTGCCGAGGAGCGGTATTGCGCTCATTGAGAGCGAGGCGACGCAACAGGCGAGCGCGGTATCGGAAGGCTGCAGGATTCCCTGAGCCGACGCCAATCCGATGACGACGAAGGCGAACTCTCCGGCAGGTCCCAACAATAAGGCCGTTTTTATGGATGTCGACCAGTAGAACCCGAATTTCCTTACGATGGGGAGCGTGACGGCTGTTTTTATGGCTATCAGCCCTACTACAGACAAGGCGACCAGCAGCGGGTTTTGAACCATATACTGCAAGTCGATCCCCATGCCGACTGTGAAAAAGAAGAGTCCGAGGAGAAGCCCTTTGAAAGGTTCCACAACGGTTCGGATGGCGTGACTGTATTGCGTTTCGGATATCAGGAGTCCTGCGATAAAGGCTCCGAGCGACATCGATGCTCCGGCAGCCGATGCGGCGACGGCGCTGCCGATGATTACGAGCAGGGTCGTCGCGACGAAGAGGTCGGCGCTTTCCGTGTGGGCTACCAAGCGGAAGAGCGGGCGGAGAAGGTTCCGTCCGGCTACGTATATGATCATGACGACAAGCGCTGCTTGGGCGAGCGCCATGCCGACGTCGTATATTAACGAGTTTTGGGAGTCCGTGCCCATGACGCTGAAAAGGAACAGGACGGGGATAATGGCCAAGTCCTGGAAGAGCAGGATCGAGAAACTGGCGCGGCCCGTCATGCTTTTCAGTTCTTTTTTTCGGGCAAGGAACTGAATAACGATGGCGGTGGACGATAGCGCAAACGCGATGCCGAGGAGAATCGAGGCTTTTTGCGGCAAGCCCATCAAGCTAATCATGAAAGCCAGTGCCGAGGCGCACAAGATAAGCTGTGCTCCTCCCATGCCGAAGACGAAGCGGCTCATGGTGACAAGGCGTTGGACGGACAATTCTATCCCGATGAGAAACAGGAGGAAGACGACGCCAAGTTCGCCTAGAAGGCCTAATCCTTCCGATTGTTCGATTGCGAAGGACTCGAGGAACGGAAATGCGGATATCTGCGAGCCAAGCCCGTAGGGGCCGAGAATGGCGCCTAATAGCAAAAAGCTGACGATGGAGTTTATTTTTAGCTTATGCATTAGGGGAACTGCGATGCCGGCAGAGGTTAAAAGTATAAGGGCGTCTTTGAATACCGCAGGGTCAACTTTTCCCGTCATGAAGGTCCTTTTGTGCGTGTCACCTTAGCGTAGATGCGTGTGAATACGTTTCATTTTAAGTCGAATCGGTTCGGATTATGAAGCGTTTTCTTCATATAGCGGACAGGCACCGCTGATGAGACTGCTTCGGGCGCTTCGGGGCGTGTTAGATTTCTTTTAAACGGCAAAAAGCCCGCTTCCGGTTAGGGAAGCGGGCCCTTTTGTTTTTTAAGATCGATTACCAGTAGGCTTGGCAATCAGCGATCCCGGCTTTGATGCCGCTACGAACTGTAGCGTTCGTTGTCGGGTTCGTTCCCGTATTGAAATCATAATACAGGATGTGCTTGGCCCCTTGCTGGCAGAAGTACTTGGTCTGCTGCTGCACTTGAGCTGCGGTCGGGACGGTGTACCCATACTTGCCGCCGTAGCTCTGCGGGATGCCGACCAGAGGCCTGCTGCTTGGATCCCAGCCGTTGTTTTTCAATGCGGCTATGATGTTCGCGAGGTTCGTCATCGGGATTTTGCCCGAACCCCAGGGGTACATATAGACGCCGACCATGTCGCATCCGCCAGGCGAGTAGTTGGCGGCAAACTTGGTGTAGCCGCTAACAGAACCGCCGTAGCTGGTGTTGCCCGTGAACCCGCAGATCGCCGGTTTGTTGGGCGTGTACTGGTGGATCAGCGCGGTCATTTGCTGCAGCACGGTTTTCGCCGCGCCGAAGTCGGAGTACCAGTCGTCGATCATCCAGTAGCCAGCGATGTGGCCTAGGACGTTGTCGTTTTCGGCGAGCCACTTGAGGTGGGTCGTCAGGTCGGACAACAGTTTCGAGGTGTTGCGGTCGGAGTGCCAGCGCCGGATCAGTTGATCCGGGACGTCATCGATCAGCTTCAGGCCTTTCGAGCTGGCTGCCGCAGCATAGGAGGTCAATCTCGAGTTCGCGCTGCCGATGCCGCCCGAGATCGAGACGTAGTTCATGATCGTGTTGCCGCCCACGCTTGCGACTGCCGACATGGCGGCTGCGCTGTAGGCTCCGAAGCCGCCGACCATGTGGCCCGATACCTGAGCAACGTCTCCGGTATCAATGACTTCAGAGGTGGTCGTTTCTCCGTTCAGGCTCGTTGTAGCTTTGGCGTTGGGGCAGTTCGAACTGGACAGATAGGCGTTTTCGGCTGTCCAGCGCGAAGGTTCGGAGGTGGCTCCGTAGTCGTTTGTCGACGAGGGGGCACCGATATCGGCCACGTTGCACGATTGTGCGCTTGTCGCCATTGCCGGGGATATCGGGCAGCCGCCTTCTTTCAAAGTGGCTCCGGTTCCAACGTTGATGGCTTTGACCAAGCCGGAAATGGTGTTGTTGCAGTTGTATGCAACGGCACCCGAGCTTTGGACATCGATGCCCGCGAAGTTGGGCGCACCGCTTTCCACTCCGATGTTGTTGTTGATCGCGTAGACAGGCCCAGAGCCGCCCCAAACATGGATGCCGTCGTTGCCGTACACTTTCATGCAGTTGTTGGTGACGTAGGTGGTGCCTGCATGATAGGCGCTGATGACGTCATGGCCGGGGTTGCGGACGACGTTATCGTGGAAGTTCAGGTTTTGGGTCTTTTCGGTGAAGACGATGTCATCCCAGTTGTCGTGGAAGTACGAGTGGTCGATTTCGATGTTTCCGCATTTGTAGAAGAAGAACATTCTGTAATAGGCGCGACCCCACGTGCGGACGCCCGAGGGGTAAGTGTTTTCGGCGCGGTTGCCGTCGACCTCGACGTTCACGACGCGAGCGTTCTTGATGCTCGAACCGTGGATGATCGGTCTGTAGCGTTCCCATTTGACATTGGGGGCGAGGACGATTTTGACGCCCTCTTCGCCTTCAAGCGTGGTTCCGGTTCGAAGGTTGATCGAACTGCTGATCGTGTAAGTGCCTTTTTTCAGATGGACTATGCCTCCCTCTCGCAGGGCGGCATTGATTTGTACCTGGCTCGTGGTGCAGTTCGAGCACGCCGTTAGCGTGGTATCTGCGTAGGAGTGACTCGGGAAGGCGAGTAATAGACCGATGCAAACCAGGAAAAGCGAACTTTGCGTGTATAAGTGCTTTTTGCTAATCATCTGAGGACCCCCATATAACCCATTGAAACGCCGAATAGCGAATGCCTATTAGTTTATTTAAATTTTAGAGAAATCGGTTTAAAAATCCCTTAATTCTCGAGTTATTGAGTGGTTGTGAGCGTCGAATTTTTCGGGGACTTCCGTTTGCGAGAAAGAGCCGTTTTTCATTCGCGCCAGATGTGTATTTGGGGCTGATTCGCGCCTCTAAGTGCGAAGCAGCCCCATTATCACGTGAGCGTCTAGTTACCCCATATCGTCTTGCAATCTGAGATCCCGGCTTTGATGCCTGATCGGATTGCTGCGTCGGTTGTCGCATTTGTTCCGGTCTTGAAGTCGTAGTACAGGATGTGCTTTGCTCCTTGCTCGCAGAAATATTTAGTTTGTTTTTGGACTTGAGCGGCGGTTGGGACGGAATAGCCGTACTTGCCGCCGTAGCTTTGAGGAATTCCGATAAGGGGCCGCGTATTAGGGTCCCATCCGTAGTTCTTCAAAGCAGCCAGGATGTTAGGAAGGTTCGTCATCGGGTAGGCCCTTCCGCCCCAAGGATACATATAGATGCCGATCATATCGCACCCTGACGGCGAGTAGTTCGAGGCGAACTTCATATAGCCGCTGACGGTTTTGGCTTCGCCGGGATTTCCCGTAAATCCGCAGATCGCAGGTACATTTGGAGTGTACTGATGAATCAAAGCCGTCATTTTTTGCAGTATCGGCCTTGCGACGCCGAAGTCGGAATACCAGTCGTCGATCATCCAGTAGCCGCCCATCGTTTCGAGGATATCCGGATTATCAAGAAGCCATTTAAGGTGAGCGGTCAGGTCGGATACCAGTTGCGACGTGTTTCTGTTGTTATGCCACCGCCTCATGAGGCCATCGGGGATGTCGTCAATAAGCTTTAGGCCTTTGGCGCGCGCCGCAACGGCATATCCTTTTTGCGTGCCGTGGGCGATGCTTAGGCCCTTTTCCATTGAGACATAATCCATGATCGTATTTCCGCCGACGCTTAGGACGGCGTTCATGGCGTTAGACGTATAAGCTCCAAAACCACCAACCATGTGCCCTGTGACTTGGGGCGCGCTTCCTGTGTCTGTGTTTATGTCGTTGCTGTCAGAGGTGTCGCTAGACCCTGTCGTGCTGGAAGTCGAGGTCTCTCCCGGCGCAGCTCTGTATACGTTTTCTGTTGTCCAATGCGAGGTGTCGGCTGTCGCTCCGTAGTCGTTTGTTGCCGAGGCGACACTGAAATCCGATACGTTGCAAGACGATGCACTGGTGGCTTGCGGCGGAGAAATCGGACAGCCGCCGGTCACGATTTGCCCGCCCTTTGCCAGCCCAATTGCGGGCGTTAGCTCGTGAATGGTATTATTGCAGTTGTAGGCGATCGAGTCTGAACGCTGAACTTGTATTCCGGCATAGTGCGGCGCTCCAGTCTCGAGGCCGATGTCGTTATTTATCGCGTAGACAGGACCCGATCCATTCCAAACGTGCACGCCGCTGTTACCGTAGACGCGCATACAGTTGTTGGTTACATAAGTCGTTCCGGCGTGATAAGCCGTCAGCACGTTATGTCCCGGTTTGCGTGCAATGTTATCGTGAAAGTTGAGATTTCCCGTTTTTTCGGTCCAGACGATATCATCCCAGTTATTGTGCAGATATGAGTGGTCGATCTCGACGTTTTTGCACTTGTAAAAATAAAGCATCCTGTAGTACCCGCGCCCCCATGTGCGAATGCCGGGGGGGTACGTGTTTTCATCCCGGTTGCCGTCAATTTCGATGCCGGTGATGCGGACGTTCTGTACGTTTCCGCCGTGGATCATGGGTTTGTAGCGCGGCCACCTGAGATTAGGGGCGAGAACAATTTTTGCGCCTTCCAACCCCTTAAGCGTGGTTCCGCTCTGAAGATCGATTTGGTTGTCGATAACGTACGTGCCCGGGTTAAGCGTGACTACTCCGCCTTGTTTTAATGCGGCATTGATTTGCACTTGGCTCGAGGTGCAGGACGAACATGGCGTGAGCGTCGTGTCTGCATTGGCGTGCTCCGGGAGGGCGAATAATAGACCTATACAAATCAGGAAAAGCGAACTCTGTGAGTTTAAGTCCTTTTTGCTTACCATCTGAGGTTCCCCCAATAACCCATTGAAATCGCCTAATAGCCGTAAATATGCCTATTGGTATTTTCAGTTTTATCGAAATCCGTTTAAAAACCTCTTAATTTTGCATTAGTTGAGTGATTGCGAAACAGATACTTATCGTATTTTCTCTTTTACGGGAAAAGTGAATCGCGGTCTCTAGCAGTGCTTGTTTTTTTAGGGTTTTTGGGGGAGGAAATGTCGCTCGACTAACGCGGCGCACTCACTGTGCTTCGCGCTCTTGCCCCTCGGGTTTGATTATGACAGATATACCGGTTCGCGGTTCCGTTATTCGATTCCGAATTGAACAGCCGAGACCTATCAATCTGCACATTCTTTTCGTCGCTCACCAGGTAAAGGACTTTGATTAAATGAGTAAAAGAGGGAGTGAAGACTCCATTGCCATTATTGGTGTGGCCTTTCGTTTTCCGGGCGATCTTTGCGACGAACGAAGCTTTTTGGGAGCTTTGGCCGAAGGGCGTGATGTTATTGGGCAAATTGGCGAGGAACGGTGGGCGGTTAACGAACTTGCGCATTCGAAAAGGTCGGAGCCGGGGAAAAGCATTACTTTTTCGGCGGGCGTGTTATCGCGCATTGACGAGTTTGACGCGTCGTTTTTTGGAATTTCTCCGCGCGAGGCTTCGTGGCTCGATCCGCAACAACGGTTGCTTCTTGAACTGGCTTGGGAGGCCATGGAGAACGGCGGGCAGGTTCCAGAAAACCTCGCCGGGTCGGATAGTGCGGTCTTTGTAGGCATTTCGAGCCTCGACTATGGCGTGAGAGGCGTCGCCGACTTGGCGGCGTTTTCTCCCCATGTGATGACGGGGAACACGCTCAGCGTTGCGGCGAACAGGCTCTCCTATATCTTCGATTTTCGCGGGCCGTCGATGTCCGTTGATACGGCTTGCTCGTCGTCGCTTGTGGCGCTGCATCAGGCTTGTAACTCTCTTAGGCGCGGCGAAGCTTCTGTGGCGCTTGTTGGCGGCGTCAATATGCTGCTGCATCCTTATCCTTTCGTTGGTTTCACAAAGGCTTCGATGATATCGGGCGGGGGAAAGTGCCGAGCCTTCGACGCCTCTGCCGATGGGTATGTGCGGGCGGAAGGCGGCGCGGTGCTTTTGCTCAAGCCCCTAGCTCAGGCAGAAGCGGATGGCGATCCGATTCATGCCGTTATTCTGGCCAGCGGCGTTAATGCGGATGGCGGGCAGAAGACAGGCATTACCATTCCTAGCAGCGCGGGACAGACTGCGCTTATGCGCAGCGTCCTGAAGCGCGCGAAGCTGGCTCCGGGGCAGATCGATTATATCGAGGCGCACGGGACGGGGACTTCCGTGGGCGATCCGATTGAAGCCAAGGCCATTGGGGACGTTTACGGGCGCGACAGAGATGGGCCATTGCCCATCGGGTCCGTGAAAAGCAATCTGGGACATCTTGAGGCCGCTTCGGGCATGGCGGGGCTTATCAAGATCATTACGATGCTCAAGCACCGGCAGTTGCTGCCATCGATTAATTTCCATAAGCCTAATCCGAACATCGATTTTAGCGGGCTTAATCTTAAGGTCGTGACCGCGTGTTCGCCGTTGACGAAAAACGGGGACGGGCCTTCGATTATGGGTGTGAACTCGTTCGGGTTCGGTGGGGCGAATGCGCACGTTTTGGTGCAGGGGTATTCGGCTCAGCCGAAAGTGGCGGTTTTCGGGGAGCTTCCGGTTCCGCCGCTTGTGCTGTCGGCGCGTACGCCGGAGGCGTTGCGCGAGGCTGCGGGGCTTTATGCGGATTTATTGAGGAGTCCCGATCCGGTCTCTTATTATGATATCGCTTATTCGGCAGCGTTTCATCGGCAGCAGTTGGACCATAGGCTTGTTGTGAAAGCCGCGAACGAGAACGCCGTCGCGGCGCTGCTGGCCAAGTTTGCGCAGCAGGAACAGCCAAAGGGAGCCATTGTCGAGAAGGCATTAACAAGCCCGGCTTCCGTTGCATTCATTTATTCGGGGAACGGGGCGCAGTATGTCGGCATGGGGCAGCGCCTCATGGCCGAGATGCCGAGGTTTGGCGCGATTATGGCTGAACTTGATGTCGCCATGCAGGAGCGGGCGGGCTTTTCGGTTCTTGAGATGCTTAAGGCAAACGAGGCGGAGTCGCGGCTGGACGATACGGATGTCGCTCAGCCGTTGTTGTTCGCTATGCAGGTGGCAATCACGAAGCTGTTGCGGGAGCACGGGCTTGAGGCTGGGGCGGTTGCAGGACATAGCACGGGCGAAGTCGCCGCTGCTTGGGCTTCGGGGACTTTAACGCTCGACCAAGCCATTATGACCATTTGCGCTCGGAGCGCTTCGCAGGCCAAGGCACGCGGCGGAAAGATGGCTGCGGTGGGAATGTCGGAGCAGGGCATCCGCAAGGCGATCAAGGATGGCAAATATAAAACCATAGAGGTTGCGGGGATCAATTCGCCTTGCAACGTGACGCTGGCGGGGAGCTTCGAGGAGCTTGACGATCTAAGAACGAAGCTTGAGGCCAATGGCGTTTTCTATCGCATTCTTGATTTGGATTATGCGTTTCATAGCAGGTCTATGGAGCCTATCCGCGAGGATTTGGCGAACCGACTGGGTGCGCTGGAGGGCGGAAACTCTTCTATCGACTTCGTCTCGACTGTGACCGGGAAGCTTCTTAAAGGCAAAAACCTTGGGGCGGCTTATTGGTGGGATAACGTGAGGCAGCCGGTTCGGTTTGCCAAGGCAATGGAGACTTTGATTGCGCGCGGGTGCCGCGTGTTTGTCGAGATTGGGCCGAATGCTATTCTTCAGCGGTATATGACCGAGTGCTTGACGGCGGCGCAGGCTACGGGATGCGTATTGCCTGCTCTTCGCAAAAAAGAGGACGGGGCAGATCGTCTTAACGAGACAGCGATGCGGATACGGCTTTGTGTTCCGCAGCCGGACTTTAAGGCGTGGTTTCCGGTTAAGGGGAATTTCGTCCCGCTTCCGAACTATCCTTGGCAGAGGGAGAAGTTTTGGATACCGAGGACAAGCGAGTTTGTTCCGGTTATCGAAAATCGCCGGGTGCATCCGCTGCTTGGGTGGAGGCTTAAGGATGCCGAGGCGGCTTGGGAGAATGTTCTCGATGTCGTCGAGAGTCCTTGGCTTGCCGATCATTGTGTGGTGGGAGCCGTGGTGTTTCCGGGCGCGGGGTATGTCGAGGTTGCACTTGCTGCGGCTAAGGAGCGGTTCGGCGGCAGTTGCCTTGAGCTTGAGGAACTTGAAATCCTTTCGCCGATTGTTTTTGACGGGGAACAGGGGCGGAGTCTGCGGTTCGAGTTGAACCCTGCGGAAGGGACGTTCAGGTTTTTGAGCCGTCCGAGGCTTAGCGAGGAGGAGTGGTGCCTTAATGCCAAGGGGCGGCTGCTTGTTCCGGGGAAGACCGAGCCGGAGACCGGCAAATTTAAGGAATTGGATGGCAATTTAATTGTGGCGGAGGAGCACTACAAGCGGGCGGCGTCGCTTGGGCTTGCTTATGGGGCTGCGTTTCAAGGGTTTGTCTCGGGGAATGTAGGTTCGGATTGCATGACGGGAAAGCTTAAGCTTCCTCAAGTGGTTGAGGAGACGGCGGCTTCTTATCTGTTGCATCCGGCGGTTTTGGATTCTTGTTTTCAGGCGCTGATCAATTTCTTCAGGACGGAGATCGAGGCGGGGATTGGGACTCCGTATTTGCCGATCAAGGTGGGGAGGCTTCGGTTCTTTGGAGGGGCGGCTCCGGCGGCGTTCGATGTGACGCTCAAGCGGCGCGGGTTGAGGTCCGTGCTTGCCGATATCACGCTTTACGATGCCGATGGGAATGCGACTGCCATTCTTGAAGGTTGCAGGTTCAGGGCTGCGTTTATGGCGCGCAAGGCGGAGGGCGAGGCTGCTAAATGGCGGATCGATGCCTTGTTGGTTCCGCATCCGGCAGACATCGCCGTAGTGGAAACGAGCAGCAATTCAGAGCTGAAGGAGAGGGTTCTCACGTGGTTTGCCGCGAATGAGGGAAAGCTTCAGCGGAAGAAGTATTTGCAGGATGGGGTGTCGCTATTCAACGCGCTGGCGGTTGCGTTCGCTTACTCAGCTTTCAAGGAGCGCGAGGAGAAACAGCCGGGATGGATCCAAGACACGCTTTGCTCGCTTGAAGGGGTGCCGGTCGAGAGGCGGGCGCTTCTGGTTTCGCTTAAGAAGTGTTTGCAGAGCGTTGATCTGTTGAAGGAGAGCGAGGGCAAGTGGACGCTTGAGGAGGTTGATGCGCCTCCGCCTGCTGAGGAAATTTGGGTTACGCTACTTGCCGATTTTCCGGAGGCGCTGCCGGAGCTTTTGTTTGCGGGGCGCGTGGGCAGGCATTTAAGTGCCTTGCTTGACGGCGAGGCTCATGGGCTAACGGCTTCTTTTGAAAAGAGTTCTTTCCTTCAGTCGCTCTATGACGATGCACCGTTCTATCGCGGGATGAACCTTGCGTTGACCGAGACTATGAGAGGGATCGGCAAGGCGTGGCCGGAAAACAGGCGGTTGCGCGTGCTTGAGATTTCGGGTGGATCGACGGAGCTGGCCTATCAATTGACGGCAGCGTTGCCTGCCGACCGAACGGATTATGTGAAGGCTTCCGAGGACAGCGAGACACTTGGGCAGCTTAAGGCAGAATTTCAGGGGCATCCTTCTATAAGGGTCGCGGCGCTGAAGGCTGAGGATATGAGCCTTGAAGGGGAGGGTAAGCTTCCGGCGCAGTTTGACGTCATTGTTGTTCATCATTGGCTGCATCGGTCGGCGAACCCGGCGGGGGTTTTGGGTGCATTGAGGCAAAAGCTCGCCACGAGCGGACGCCTGATTGTTGCCGAACGGCCGCGCAGTTATGTCGCGGACCTTATGTTCGGGCTGACGGAGGACTGGTGGCGTGGGAAGGTGGAGCCGGTTTCCTGTCTGCTTGATCCTGAAGGTTGGGCGGGGCTGATGAAGGCTCATGGGTTCGAGGATATTGAAACCGTTATCGAGCCGGAGGATGAAGCGGCTCGGAATGGGGCCTATCTCGTTTTGGCGAAGGCGGCTCAGGCGGCGCTTGGGACGGCGGAGATCGTTCCGGCTTGTTGGTTGATTGTTAGCGATCACAAGTCGGAGCTTGAGCTTCGGTTTACATCGAAGATTGTGAACCGTTTGAAGGCGATGGGGCAGCATGTCATTGCGATCCGGTGGGATAGGACGATTCTGGACAAGTCTTCCGTCGAGTTGGGGAGAGTCGACCATGTCCTTTTCTTTGAAGGAATGCGCGACGACGACAGTGCGGAAGCTTCGGAGAATTCGCGGTGCATTAAGGCTTTGAAGCTTGTGCATGAATTGGCGGCCCGCAAAGGCGAGACACGGCTTTGGATGGTGACCAATGGCGGTGCTTTGGTGACTGAGCCGCGCGCCGATTGGGTTGTTCATCCGGCGGAGGCGCCGCTTTGGGGATTTGGGCGCGTCGTTATGAACGAGCATCCCGAATTAAATTGCACGCTGATCGACATTGCGGGAGACATCGAAAGCCCGGAAACGGCGGATCGGGTGGTGAACGAGCTGCTTGTGCCGGATGGCGAGAGCGAGGTTGTTTTGGCCTCGGATGCGCGGTTCGGGTTGCGGATGCGGCGCGAGGAAGATACCGCGATGGAAACGCAGAGGTTCAAGCTTGATTTTCAGGTTCCGGGGCAATTGCGGAATTTGATTTGGCTGCCGCTTGAGGAAAGAGCGCTTGAGGATCACGAGGTCGAGGTTCGGCCTGTCGCGTCGGGAATTAATTTCCGGGACATTATGTACACGATGGGC
>CAZLIG010000035.1:2480-14306 GCA_964559415.1 uncultured Rhodospirillaceae bacterium | reverse complement strand
AAAAAGCCTCAAAGCATAACCCAAATCTCATAAGACTGGCGAACCCCGCCTTTCTCCTTTATAGCTTCAATTTCCCTTCAGAATCGGCATCGAAAATGAAACCTCTCATCCTCATCGGCACCCCCTGTTATGGCGGCCAAGTCTTTCAAGGATATATGGAATCCATCATCCAGCTCATGGCCTACGCCTCCCGAAACGACTTCGACGTAAGCCTTGCCCTGCTTGGCGGAGACTCCCTTATAACCCGCAGCCGCAACAAGCTCGTTTCGGCCTTTTTGGATATGCCAAACGCCACACACCTTATGTTTATAGACGCCGACATCTCCTTCCGCCCCGAAGATGTTCACCATATGTTGAAGTTCGACCACGATTGCGTCGCCGGTATGTACCCGGTCAAAAACTACGATTGGACCAAAGCCAAAGAAAAGATGTCCCCCGACATGGACATCGAAAAACTGGCCGAAACCGGCCTCCATTTCGTCGGTCTGCCCTGCGCCGAGAAAGACCGCGAATATCGCAATGGATTCATGACAGCTATATATGCAGGAACCGGCTTCATGCTTCTTCGCCGCTCTTGCTTAGAGGCAATGACCCGAGCCTATCCGCAAACAAAATTCGATATTGCGCAAGTGTATCCAATCCCCAAAGTTCGCAGCCAAAACCAATACGCACTCTTTGACTGCATGATCGAACCCGGAACGAACACATATCTCAGTGAAGATTTCACCTTCTGCCGCCGTTGGCGCGACATCGGAGGAAAAATTTGGCTCGATCCCCAATGCCGCCTCGCGCATTACGGAAGCTTCCGTTTCGAAGGGACGCCCGACATAAAAGTAGTTGCTGCGCCTCAGGCATAAAGAGGCGTCAACACATCCATGGCGCGAGCAATCGCCTCGTCAACGCTGGCATCTTCAGGTATTTCCATGCCTTCCTCGGTTTGGCGGAATCCTCCGTTGTGCAAACTGACCGCCGAAAACGGCACGCCGTACCACGGGGCCGGAAGCGGTCCCGGGTAAAATATCGTGAGCTTGCAGGAGGACGACGAGAATACATGAGTCAGTCCAGTCTCATGGCATATCACGCCGCCGATTTTGTTCGCGATGGTCACCGCCTCGCCAAAGGTGAACCTCAGTTCTTCCGTTCCTTCAATAGGCGCAGCTTTGCCATTCGCCGTATCGCAGAAAATCCTGTAGCCCATCGCTTTAAGCCGCTGGGCAATACCCGCCCAGAAAGCATCCGGAAAGGCCTTCAAAGTAACCGATGACGGACTCAACAGAACCGACTTCCTCGAAGGATCAAAAATCCCGTTAAGCTTGGCCTCGGCTCTTGAGACGAGCACGTCAGGTAAAACAGGTTTAGCCGGAACCGCGTCGAATGGAATGTGCAACATAAACTTGAACAGGTCGCACGCTGTAGTTCCCCGCAAATGATAGAACTTCTGCAAGTCGCCTTGGCCCCAGTGCGTAGGAACGAAATTGATCGGCTCGCCCCTCGAAAAAGTCTGCTGCAAGCCAAGATCCTGCACGGCGGCGTCCATATATTCCTTAACGACCGTGATCACCGCCAGCCTGTCCGCATACTGCGAAAACATGAAAGGGATTTCCTCATAAGCCTTTCTGACAAGCAGGACGATCTTTTCCCCGTTTGCGCAATGGTACTTGATGAAATCGTCCATCAAAGAAACCATCGCATATATGTCCCCCGACCCCCAAGGGTTCACAAACACCCAGCTGTTCCGGTCATACTTTAGCTGCTCATAAACATCGTGCGCCCGCAGTTCCCGCGCTGAGCACTTTCCCCACTGAGGCATCCAATATTGCGGTTCATATTTTTCCATTGACCACCCTCATAACTCGCCGCTGCACACTATTTCCCCATCAACCTCGCAAAGCCCCGCGTTCCGCTTGACGTTCAACGCAAAGGCCATAGGCAAGCCGGATGGCTTATTGTCATTAATCAGGATGCGCTCTCCCGGCGGCAGCCCCAAAAGAAGCTGGTCATATCTGAGTCCAAACCGTGCCAAAGCCGCCTCGGTCACAGCGCGATGCTTCTCCTCGCGCGCCGAAAGGAGAACGATCTTGTCGTCCTTCGGTATCTTGACAAAAAACTCGGCAACGCCCGACAAAAGGCTGTCCTCGCCGTCCTTGTAGCCGTTATGGGCAAAAATAGTGCCGTCAATATCAATGAGCCATGTTTTGGCAAGAGTCGTAACAGTGAAAGTCATTCGGAAAGCGCGCTCCTTAAGTGACAGATGCCGTTAAAGTAAGCAGCAAGTATTGAATCATAGTCGTCGTCAACCCACCCCGAAAGGGCAAGCCATATCAACGCATGACGAATCCGAATCCCCCGCAACTGCTCCCCGAACCTTTCGCGGAAAAGGTCTTTTAAATGTGCCCATCCGCTTTCTCTGATCTCGATCTCGATTCGTGTACCATCTTGGCTCAATATGAACTGGCGGCGATTGAAATTGTCGTAGTTTCCGACGACAGAGTAGTAAACCTTGGCCCAGTCATAATAAGGATCGCCCATAACGCCGTCCTTGGCGAAGGATCCTCTTGGATCGATGAACCAAGGTTTATCCTCGTCGTCAATCAAGGTGTTCGAAAAAGTCGGATCGCCATGAATGACCGTGAACTTGCCGCAAGTTAAAAGCTTCATCGCGTCGTCGAGAAGGAATGCCCCGCTCGGATGCAAAATGTTCGGTGTCGAAACGCCGTTAATCTGAAACGCTTCAACTGTTTCTATCTCGGGAACCAGTGCGCGTATTTTCTTTAGCCGGTCGAGAGTCTTCACATAGTAGATATCGTGCAAGGCCTGATCGCATGATGGCTCGGTTCCCAAGCTATGCAGAGAATCAAGCGCATTAAGAATGTTCTCAAGAATATGCCTCCGGCCCTTTGCACCCCACGGAAGCGCATAGGGATGCCTGCCGTCAATGCGCCTGAGAATCAAAGGAGAACGCGAAATAAGCTCTGGAACATTCTTAAAGCCCAAAGCAGAAACCTGATCGTACCATGCAACTTCGCGGTTCAGCATCTTGGCATATTCGGGAATGACCGCTTCCTTCAGGACTTCGGTGCCTTTGTAGGTGATGCGGTTGTAAAACCGCGTCGTCGCGCTGCCGTCCCAGTGGTTCAGTAGGGCATTCAGAGTTCCGAGCTCAACAACGTGTTCGACCGTCTGCAGCTCAAAGCAGCAAAGGTTTTTCGAAAGCCACTGAACGAACTCGCCCTCATGCGAAAGCCCTTGAAGAAACGATTTATTGGGGAACCAGAAAAGCCCCATAACGCCTTTGGTGTCGCTACGCTCTTCGACAAGCTGCATCCGGCCATTTTCGTCGGCCTTGGCTGACCAACGGCAGGGAAACGCGGAGGATAGGAAAATCACTGGCTTGTCGGTCTGAGGTTCCGGCAAGTCCCTCTGAAGTCGCAGATCGCTCCACAAAAGCCAGAACGACTCGTCGTCCCCCAAATTGTCCAAGCACTGCGCAATGCCGCCGCAGGTGCCCTGACCCTCCGGACGAACAATCTGCGTTGCAACCGTCGGCGGGAATACCTTAACGTACCGCTCAAGAACCTCGGCCTTATGCTCGGCGATAACTTGAAAAGAGGCTTTTGGGAAACGTTCAAACAAGTGATAAAGCAGCGGCTTGCCGTCGACCGGCACGAGGCATTTCGGCTTATTCCAGCAATAATGCTCAAGGCGGCTGCCTTTTCCCCCCGCCTGAACGATGACCTGCATTGTCGGTCCATTCTCGAACGACTGCCCAGCCTTCACTGGAGACTTTTTGCCCATAAATCACCATCTCCGAATCCGCAAAAAAATACGCATCTCAGCCTAGCCGAACCGGCTCTTGATGCAATTTAAAAAGGGGGCGACTCAGAAGAAGCTGCGCACCGCCTCGATCACGTGGTCTTGCTGCTCCAGCGTCATTCCCACAAAGACGGGAAGGCTTAAGCCTTGCGTGGCCCAACGGTCAGCCTGCGGATAGCTGCTGCGGTCAATTGGCAAATTATCAAGACAGGGCTGGCGATGAATGGGGATCGGATAGTGCAAACCGCTATCGACACCCTTGCTGTTCAAATGCTCCTTCAGCTTGTCGCGATCGGGCGTGCGAATAACAAACAAGTGCCACACATGATCTCCATTGACGATCTGAGGCACATCGATAGGCAGGCCTTTAAGGGCTTCCTGATATCTCGTGGCAATCGCGCGCCTTTCATCCGTCCATGAATTCAGAAGGGGAAGCTTATGCCCGAGCACGAGTCCCTGAAGGCCTTCCATGCGGTAGTTGTACCCTATCTCCATATGCTTGTACTTCTCTCGCGCGCCATGATCACGCAAAGCCCTCACATGATCGGCAAGCTTATCGTTGTTTGTCGTCACGAGGCCGCCTTCGCCCGCGCCGCCAAGGTTCTTTCCCGGATAAAAGCTTATGCACACCATATCCCCGAGGCCGCTCAACTTGCGACCCATGCATGACCCGCCAATGGCCTGAGCCACATCTTCAATGACCATCAGGTTATGCTTTTTCGCGAGCGCCATGATCTCTTTCATCTTGGTGGGCTGGCCGAAGAGATGAACGGGAATGATCGCCTTGACGCCCGGCTCGATCCGCTTCTCAATCTCCGCAGGGTCGATGCAGGCGGTCGTTCCCTCAACGTCGCACAAAACAGGCGTGGCACCGCAGTACAAAACGCCCCAAATCGTAGCGATAAACGTCTGCGCCGGAACCAAAACCTTGTCTCCCGGTCCAATACCCGCCGCCGTCGTTGCCAAATGCAAGGCCGACGTTCCGGAGTTGACCGCTATAGCGTGTTTCACGCCAAGGTACTCCGCAACGGCCTTTTCGAACGAAGCCACCCACGGCCCAAGGCAAAAAGCGCTGGAGTCAAAAAGCTTTTCAATATCGGGCAGAGCCTTCGCTTTGATCTGCTGCCATTGGAGGTTAAGGTTGGCAAACGGAACTCTTTTCGGATCGATCATTTAAAACCTTCTTTTTTGGGCTGACGCACATCGCCAATGATGCGCGCTGGGTTTCCTGCGACAATGGCATAGTCCGGAACGTCGCGCGTGACGACGGACCCGGCGCCGACCAAGGCTTCTTCACCAATGGTTATATTGCACAGAATGGTAGCATTGCTCCCGATCGAGGCGCGGCGCTTGACCCTGGTGGGCAGGCAGGTCCAATCAGCCGCGCCTTGCAGGCCGCCGTCAACATTTGTTGACCGGGGAAAAAGATCGTTAGTGAACATCACGCCATGTCCAATGAAAACCTCATCTTCCAGCGTGACGCCTTCGCATAAAAAACTGTGGGATTGGATTTTGCACCGCTTGCCCACCACTGCGCCGGACTGGATTTCGACAAACGTCCCAATGCGCGACTCCTGTCCGATCCGGCAGCCATAGAGATTGACTAAAGAAAGCTGAAAAATCCGAACGCCCTCTTCCAAAACGACGTTTTCGCTTATCGGCATAAACGGGCCTTTTTTTTAGAGGGAACATTAAGCCGATGTCGCCTGCGCATCCCGGCTATGCAGTTTTTGCGTCCTGTAATGAGCGCTAATGTCGGCGAGGCTGGCATCCAAAGAACGCTGCGCCCACTCCAAAACCCGAACGACGCGCAATCCCTTCTTCCCGTCCATCAAAGACTCTTCCTCTTTGTGTATCACCCGGCCAAAATGGCGCACAACATTCGCCAGGGGTTCTTCGTTGGGAAGGCGAGGGGCATGAACATCGCCGATGCGGTAACCGGGGATGATGACTTGCCGGTCCTCCTGAGCATGGATGCTGATGCCTGAATCATAGATGCGGATCGGTTCGTCGCGGTCCAGATCATCCCAAACAACCATCTTCGTGGTGCCGCCGATGGCGGTGCGCCGCACCTTGACGGGGGACATCCAGCTCAAATTGAGATGGGCTACCATACGCGAAGGGAAATGAAGCGTAATGTATGCGATATCAGGCAACTGCGGGTTCAAATGGCAATACCCGTTTGCCTGAACGTGAATCGGCTCTTCGTCAAACAAATAGTCGATGACCGACAGATCGTGAGGCGCAAGATCCCATAGCACGTTTACATCCGGCTGAAAAAGTCCAAGATTGACGCGCAGGCAGTCATAGTAGGACACACTTCCCAAAGCGCCTGATTTCACCATTTTTCCAAGCTGGCGTACTGCAGGGTGGAACAGGAACGTGTGGTCGACCATCAGTGTCGCGCCGGTTCTTTCCGCAATGGCAACCAACTCCTCCGCTTCCTCGACGCTAACGCAAAATGGTTTTTCGACGAGGACGTGCTTGCCTTTCTCGAGCGCTTTTCTCGCAATGCTGTAATGCGCGGAAACAGGGGTTGCGATGGCAATGGCTTCAACGCGAGGATCGTCAATAGCCTCGTCCGCGTCGCCGTAAACGGTGAGTTCGGGAAAGCTTTTCGCGATAAGCTCGCGTTTTTGCTCGCGTCGGTCGGCAACGCCAACAATGCTGAAAAGCTCGCTGCGCATAAAATTACGCAGGAGATTCGGTCCCCAGTATCCATATCCGCAAATTGCCAGTTTGATCATCTAATGTTCCACCCTAGGTAAAATTCCTGACCGCGACGGACTAAGCGGAGAGGCCAGTCCGGAAACAGTATAGGTAAAAAGTCGGGTTTTGCAAAAATGCTTAGGAAATCGAGATTTCAAGGCGAATTCTTTTTTCGAATCGCCTTATTGATTCGCATTTTTTTGCCTTTCGGGTTTGACAGAGTTGCGGAAGCAATTTCGTTATGATGCTATGCTAAGTCAAAGGAGAATAACGTGCCGACCGAGAACAGCGCAACAGAACACAATTCGCAGCCAAAATATCGCGCCCTGTATGTGCGCCAGAAACCGGGCTTGTCCGGAATTAACTGGCTGCATAAGCTTGAAGACGAGATTGTTGCAATCCTAAAAAACGACTTCGACCTGACGGTTATCGATTTTGACTTCGACTACGGGGAAATTTGCGACAAATATTTGCCAGACCTTGTCATCTTTGAGTCTCCGGGCGGCACGCGATCTATACCGCTCAATATTTCCAACATTAATGCGTGTCCCGGTGTTCCTCGTGTCGCATTCACGAACAATCAAGATCCCCATGACACATCGCGCGTGTCCCTTTTGCGGATGATGGATGCCATGAGGATTAAACAGGCCTTCTCGATTGCAGGGGCTGCCACTATGCGTCAGTCACCCGAGCTTATGGGGAGAATTTTCCCGACGCCGCAGTATTTCGACGCCTCGGTCTTCAAGGATTATGGATTGGAAAAAATTGTTCCGGTCACAATCTTCGGTTGGGGGGCGGCGCCGGAGTTTTACAATTGGCGAACATCGATCGTTCACGAGATATATAATTACTTCCCCACGCTTGTTTATACCCATCCCAGCTATACGTCGAATACACAGGCTCACCGCTTTCCGATATCGGGCGAAGATTATGCAAAAATGATTAATCGCAGCCGGTTTTCTGCGGCAGATACAACGCGATTGGACTACGTTGTGAGAAAGCATCTTGAGATACCTGCATCTGGAGCCGTGCTCATTTCATCGCCGACGCCTGATACCCTTTTCTACGGCTTCCGGGATCTTGAAAATTGCATTATGGGGTCCGGGACCGAGCTTTATCAGAAAATGGCCCATGTGGCGACCAATCCAAGACTATACGAGAGTATAAGGATGAAAGGCCACGAGCTCGTGCATGCCAGGTATTCGAGAGACAAATGGCATTGGATTCGCGACTGGTATACTTGCTACCGTTCACTGAAACCCGGGGAGACGGTCCAGCAACATGGCGTTTTTGGTCCTTTCGCCGCGGTACCCGGAGGGGCCGAGGTGCCGGCGGTCGCTGGTGATTTCATGAAGGACAGCGAGTTTTCGCTCACAATGCGCGCTGCATGGAACAACATAGTGGCGGGAGAGAGGCTTCAGGAAGCCGAACAGGCCTTAACGAACTTGCTTGGGTGGCTCACCCATCTCTCCGAGCCGTATATGTTGCTTGGTGTGATTGCTCTCCTGCGTTCCGAGCCTTCAAAAGCAAAGGAGATGTTTATCCGCCCTTATCAGATCCGCTGTCTTCGCGAACAGAATAACACCTTCTACGATCCCGAAGAGCTTGTTTGGCTGGCCATGACCGCTGTGCTCATGAACGACGGGAACTTAACACGGGAATTGCGTGCTGCTGCCGAGGGCGTTCGCTTTTTGGGACTGCGTCGCCTTGAATGGCTTTTTCAAACTCAGGGAAGATTCGATGAGCCGCCAACTGCCAACGTCACAGACCGTAAGCCTGATGATGCACTTAGCGTCCACTGGACAGGGCAAGTGGACATCATAAATTGGCAGTCCTTGATGTCGCGGATCATGTCTGCAAATCAATAAGTGAATTGTTAGAACGGCGAATCTCGACTATCGTCTCTGCTTTCTGCAGCAGGATTAGTTTGAAATGGCATTTCCAATCAAATTGCATCAGGCAGTCGACGCCCATCTCAAAGGAGACATTGAGAGTGCAGCGCAACTATATGATGAAGTACTACGGGAAAATCCAAGGGAACCCGTCGCTCTTCATTATTATGGAGTGCTGCTGTATCAACGCAACGAACTTGTGCGCTCTGAAGAGTTGATCCGGGATTCGTTGGCGGTAATGCCTGATGCTGCCGCAATGGGAAATCTCGGCCTGACATTGACGGCAATGGGGCGGCTGGACGAGGCGATAGAGTATCATCGGCAAGCAGTTGCCTTGAGGCCTGAAAATCCCGACGGATACAATAATCTTGCGGCAGCGCTTTTGGTTCAGCAGAAGGCCGATGAAGCTTTGGCTGCGGCAAGCGAAGCGGTTCGCCTCCGGCCGAATTTTCCCTTTGCCCATTATAATTTGGGATGCGCACTGCAGCGCAAAGGGCGAAACGCCGAGGCTCTCGACGCCTATCGGAAGGCGCTTGAAGCTCAGCCGAACTTTCCTGAAGCGTACTGCAATATTGGTCTCGCTTATGTGGCCTTGGGGAGACGGGAGGAGGCCATTGAGGCTTACCGAAAGGCGATTGAGCTTAGGCCGGACTTTCCGGAAGCGCTGAATAACCTTGGCCAGCCGCTTTGCGATTTGAGGAAGTTGGAGGAGGCAACGGAAGTATACCGACAGGCAGTTGCCCTCAGACCCGGATATATCGATGCTTATGGTAATCTAGCCACGACACTGCGAAAAAGAGGCCTTTTGGATCAGGCTTTACGCGTCTACGAGGAAGGAAATGCGATTTCTCCCGGGAATGCCAAGGCTGAGATCGAAATTGCCAATCTGCGCAGGCATATTTGTGAATGGAAAAACTACGAAGCCGACAATCGCCGGGTGATCGAACTGCTCGACCACGTAGAGCCATTTATTCTTCTCAATGTGCCGTCTTCTCCGGCTCAGCAGCTGGCATGTGCTAGGCGCTGGGCTTCCAAAATGCCTCAGGTAACGACCTTTGATCATTCTCGGTTGAGGGCGCCGGGCCGCATCCGCATCGGATATCTTTCGGCGGATTTTCGCAAACATGCGACAGCGTTTCTCATGGCAGAACTCTTCGAAAAGCATGACCGGTCGCAATTCGAAATATTTGCCTATTCTTATGGCTATGACGATGGAAGCGAAATACGGCAAAGGCTTATCAAATCCTTCGATCACTTTACCGACTTTTACTCAACGCCGAGTCACGAAGTGGCCGAGAGGATATACGAAGATCAGATCGACATTCTAGTGGATCTAAAAGGCTACACCGGCGAGTCCCGAACGGACATCGCGCTATATCGTCCAGCCCCGGTTCAGGTCGCTTACGTTGGTTTCCCGGGGACAATGGGGGCTGACTTTATAGATTATATAATTGCCGATCCTTTTGTTGCGCCTGCGGAACATCAGCCCTTCTTCCAGGAGAAGATTGTCCATCTCCCCAACTCCTATCAACCAAACGACACAAAACGCCAAATATCCAGCCGAGTCATAAAGAGAAGCGAATGCTTTTTGCCGAATAACGCCTTCGTGTTCTGCAGCTTCAACGGGTCTTATAAGGTCACCCCAACTTTTTTTGACGTGTGGATGCGCTTACTTAAGGCCGTTCCCAATAGTGTCTTGTGGCTTCTTGCGACATCGCCGGTTGTGGAGGAGAACCTTAGAAATGAGGTAAAGAAGCGAGGCGTTGATCCGCAAAGGATTATTTTCGCTGAAGGCATGGATCTCCCGTTACATTTGGCGCGGCATCGGCTCGCAGACTTGTTTCTTGATACGCTCCCTATATGTGCGCATACAACGGCAAGCGACGCTTTGTGGGCCGGGCTACCGATACTAACCTGCGTGGGCGAGACGTTTGTAGGGCGTGTCGCTGGGAGCCTGTTGCGCGCCATCGGCTTGCCTGAACTAATCGCCTATTCGCTTGAGGAGTATGAAGCCAAAGCGTTGGATCTCGCAACGCATCCCGACAAACTTGCCAAACTAAAAAAGAAACTCGAGACGCAGCGAACTGCGAGTCCGCTGTTCAATATTGTTCGCTATACTGCCGATCTCGAAGGAGCGTACAGGTATATGTTCGAGTTGAGGAGAGACGGAAACTCTCCAGCGTCGAGATTTCTGCCTTAGGCTTTCGAGTAGAGCCTCCTCTAATCTTAGCTCTTAGCTTGACACCAAGGTTAACGGATCGTTAAGCTCTGGATGACAGAATCACACTGCAAATTCTTCTGCTTGGCGGTTAGGACGACGGCCAGTTTTGCTCTAACCCTCAGGTAGTGCCCCATGACAAGCATCGCCAGTCTCTCGCCCGCACAAATTTCTGCGCTCTATACCAGTGTAATTGCAGGGCTTTCGACCACAGACATTTCGGCGCTTTCTTCGAGCCAGATAGGGGCTCTTACCTCAACACAAATTAGATACGTCACTACCGAGGACCTGGCTGTACTTTCCACAACCCAGATCAGGGGGTTGTCGACCACGGCGATTAGTGCTCTTGATTCAGAGCAGATGGTTTTCAGCGCCGGCCAACTTGCAGTATTAAGCTCGCCGCAACTCCAGTCAATAACAACAACAGGTTTTGAAGCTTTGGTGTCTGGTCAGCTGGCCGGGCTTACGTCTTCTGAGATCGGCGCGTTAACCACCTCGCAGATTTCGGTCTTACTCACTTCAGAAATAGCCGGTTTATCCACGACGCAGATTCGCGGGATGACGACGACGCAGTTGAACGCGCTGAGCGGAACGCTGCTGGCGGCGTTGACGACGACGGAAGTGTCCGGATTGACGACGACGCAGGTGAGAGGGCTGTCGACGACGCAGATAGGGGCGTTGAGCACGACGCAACTGGCGTCGATGACGTCTGCGCAGCTTGGAGCGATGACGACGCTGGCGATAGGGACGTTGAGCACGACGACGGTGAACGGGCTGACGACGACGCAGTTGGGCGGGTTGAGCTCGACGCAGGTAGGGTCGCTGAGCGCGACGCAGATAGAGGCCTTGTCGACGACGGCGATTGACGCATTGACGACGACGCAGTTGAGAGGGTTGGAGACGAGCGACGTGGCGGCATTGAGCACGACGCAGGTGAGCGTGCTGACGTCAGTGGACCTTGGCGGATTGACGACGCGGCAGATAGGAGCGTTGAGCACGACGAACCTGAGCGGATTGAGCACGAGCCAGTTGTCTGGATTGACGTCGAGCCAGTTGGGCGGGTTGACGACGACGCAAGTGGGATCGTTGACGACGACGGAGATTGGAGCGCTGACGACGACGCAGATCCGTGGGCTGAAGACGACGCAGTTGAACGCGCTGAGCGGAACGCTGCTGGCGGCGTTGACGACGACG
>CAZLIG010000035.1:0-2380 GCA_964559415.1 uncultured Rhodospirillaceae bacterium | reverse complement strand
GCCAGTTGGGCGGGTTGACGACGACGCAAGTGGGATCGTTGACGACGACGGAGATGAACGCGCTGACGACGACGCAGATTGGAGGGTTAACCTCGGCTCAAATAGGGGGCCTCGCCGCAAATCAATTTGCGGAGTTGAGTTCGACCGCGCTCTCGGCTTTGTCTGTATCGGCCATATCCGGGTTGACCACAACGGAAATGACAAATATTACGACGACGCAAATCGACGGGCTGACAACTTCCCAAATCAATGTGATGACAACGTCTCAAATCGATGTGTTGACGACAACGAAGATCGAATCAATGACGTTAGCTCAAGCTCAAGCGTTCTCACAAGCTGCGCTGGATAGTTTGACGACAGCTCAGGTCGTTTCGTGGCTGGCTGCACAAGGGATATCGTAAGCGTTGGATAGGAAGGAGCCTGCTAAAGCGGAAGCCCTAATTGCCGCGCAGCTCATAATTGAACCGTTTGTGAAGAGGGGTGTTGCGCCTTTTCGGAGTCGGGGATAGTTTTGCCCGGTTAACTTAAAAGGGGCAAGACGTGGATACTCAAGATAATTTGGTTACAGATACGGTTGAGACGGAGTGGGGGCAGCACCTGCTGAGATACCTTGACGCGAAGGTTGGCGTTGGTGAGCAAAACAGGGATACGCTTTTTGAAACCGTTAACAGTATTCATTGGGCCATCCGCCAAGTTTTGCGGTTCTATCTCGACGAAGACATAATCATCCACATCCTGCGCCGCCTCGATTATATGGAAGGGTATCTCAGTTGGCAAATGCCTGTGCCATCGTTGACAAAGACATCGTTGCATCAAGAGGCAACGACACTGCGGACCCAGCTTTTGGATCGATTGATACAGATGTCGACCGAGGGAAAGCTTCGGCAGCCTCAGAGCTTTGTCCGCTTTGATGTCGACGGCAAGTTTTTGCCTATTGCCCAGGTCAGCGTGGTTAAACCAGGGTTTGTGAGTGCCGAAGCTGTCGCCTTGTTATACGATATGATGGAGCAGGGGATCGTCAGTCGCGATATGTTCATCTCTCGACTCGCATCGGAGCACCCGCGATGTCTGCTTCCAATTAATAATGAGGTTATGATTGCCTGCGGCGATGCTCCTCTGTCCTTCTGTCTTGGACCCGGCGATATAGCCAACTTTGGTCTTCTTCCATATTCGGTGGCGTGGTGGATTGACGTCAACTTTCCCCCGAATCAGTTGGGCGATTATCCATTTATGGTTCAGCGCATTCCTTCTTTTGTTCGCAAGCTGCTTAGAAAAGGAAAGGCCCGCTTGTTCCTTAGCGCGGCAGGGGAGATGTCGCGCTTCGGTAAAGACTGGTATGAGCAAATAGCAGGACTAGCACAGGCCATCGGCTGCCCTGCGGACATGATCATTTATCTGCCTCAAAACTCTGGCTTTGTTCGCGATTATAAAGAGTTTATCTCAAAAGGAGATGCTGCCCTTGGAACACCAAAGGTTATCCCATTAAATTCACATTTGCTGCTGTCGAGCCTTCGTCAGCCAGCGCGGATAGGGGAAAACCCAAGCAAAAAATTTCTATGTTTCAATAACAGGCCGCATATTCATCGTACCGCGCTTTTTTTAAGCATGGTTCGTGACGATATGCTGCCCGACTGTTATGTTTCGTTCAATCAGTCGATCCGAAATCAGCCGAACCACGTGACAAAAGTGACAGCTGCTGATCTCGCGCCCTGGATTGGCATTTCGAATGCTGAGGTGGAGAACCTTATCGACCAGATTGATCCTAAGTTGCCTTTCCGCCTGGATCTGAACGATGAAACGGCGGGGCCAAGCGCTTTAGGTGCATACATTTGGCGCTTCGATGCGCGGCTCCACGAGGATGCAGCCTACTACATCGTGACGGAGAGTGAGATGGAGGGCGGATCGACACGCCGTTTTACCGAGAAAACGGTGAAGGGACTGGCTGCCATGAATCCCTTCATCGTTTTTGGCAATGCAGGGACTCTTGCGACGTTACGGGAGTGGGGCTTTAAAACCTTCGCTCCTGTAATCGATGAGGGATATGACGAAATTGAGGACCCAGTAGCAAGGTTCCAAGCCGCCTACACGCAACTAAAGCGATTGCACGCATTGCCAATGGAGAGGCTTTTGGACGAACGTCGCGCTCTCTATCCGGTACTGGAGCACAATCATCGACAGCTGTTTAACACTGGTAGTGCTCTGTTAGGGGCACTTCAAAAAGGGCTTGAGGGATGATGGGAATATCAGGACCGTTTTGCGGCATCGGTTATAGGGACTGCCGGAACATTCTGTAAAGGATGTCTCCGGTTTATACCCGGATAAAGGTGGTGCGCCCGGCGGGATTTGAACCCACGACCCCCGGTTTAGGAAACCGATGCTC
>CAZLIG010000034.1:0-14570 GCA_964559415.1 uncultured Rhodospirillaceae bacterium | reverse complement strand
CGTTCTCCAGTCAGGCTCCCTTCACGTTAAACGACTTCTATCTCACTGCCGCATGGAACGACGGACTCAATGTCCAGGTTGCCGGCTGGCTCGGCAATGAGCAGAAATTTGCGCAAACGTTTGTCGTACCGGCAACGGCGCCAACGCTGGTAACCCTTAACTGGGAAGGCATTGATAAAGTGACCATGTCCGGGTCAGGCGGTGCCGATCATGGTTGGGGCGGCACGGGGGAGCATTTTGCAATCGATAACCTTCGCGTCAACGACGTCCCGCTCCCGGCTGCATTGCCGTTATTCGGCACCGGCCTGTGCGCACTTTTCGCCGCCCGCAAGCGCAAAGCCTAATCACCGAAGGATATTTGCTACGGAGGCCTAATGGTCTCCGTAGCCCGCTTAAAATCTGATCTATTAGGACACACATCATGAAAAAAACTGCTTTGGCTGCTGCTTCACTCGCAGCGCTTCTTCTGTCTACCCCCGCAAACGCGACAGTCATCACCTTCGACGACCTTTGGTCCGAAGACTGGGTGCCGGAAGGATACAATGGATTGGTCTGGAATTACTTCAGATACCAAAACGGCTACGGCCCTGAGGTCGTGTCCGGAACCAAGTACTCATATAACGCCCGGGGCTATGTTGCATCCGTCAACGTAAATTGGGGTGAAAAATTCACTTTCAACGGCGGCGCATTCACGTCCATGTACAATGACGGTTTGCAGCTCTTGGTCGAGGGTTCATCCTCGAAAGGCAGCTTTACAGAAACGCTCACCCTCAAGACCTCGGAACCGACAATCATGAACGTGGGCTGGAAGGACGTCGACTTTGTGACCTTCACGCCATTGTACCCCTACGATCTCAACGACTACGGTCCAAGAATCTTTGGCGTCGACAATATGCGCATCAACGAGGGCGGAAACGATCCGGTTGTTCCGCTCCCCGCCGCTTTCCCCCTTTTCGGCACGGGCCTATTGGCGCTAGCCGCTAAGGCGCGCAAGCGCAAGCTTGCCTGAGGCATTAATAGTCGCCCCTTTTTTATTAAATGAAGCGGGGTGTATAGCGAATGGCTCTTGACACCTTGGCGGGTGTAACGTTAGCGTGTATGAAACTTGGCTTTACGGGGGATTAAAATGTCAAAGATTGTCATTCTTTTGGTTCTTATGGGTGTTGTTACTCTATCTGCGCCTGCCTACGCGACTGAAATTACCTTTGACGACATAGCCGAAGGTTACATCGTGCCCGACGGCTATCAAGGGTTCGACTGGGACAATATGTTATTTGTGCAGGCGGGTAGCGGTTACTTCGGGACAGGACTCGTGTCCAGCCCGTACGTGGCCATCAACCAGTTCGGAGACATGGCGACAATGTCATCGGCAACTCAGTTCAGCTTCAACGGCGGAACCTTCACGGGCGGATGGAATGACGGACTGACCCTCACGATTACAGGGTATCTCGGTTCCGCTGCAAAGTTCACGAAAACGGTTATATTAGATACAGCCACCCAGCTAACGCTGGCGATGGGATGGGGCGGAATAGACCGGGTAACCTTTGCGAGCTCGGGCGGCGTCACTAATCCGGAACTTGAGGGCGGCGGCACTCATTTCGTTGTCGACAATATCCATGTCAATGAATACGCAGGAGATATGCCGAATGTCCCGTTGCCCGCAGCCCTGCCGCTATTCGGAACCGGGTTGTTGGCGCTGGCAGCCCGAGCGCGCAAGCGTAAAAGCGTATAAATACGTTTGATCGCGTCAATTAAGGCGTTGGAGTTGCTCAACCCTTGACTTCAAGAAGCAAATCTATGTAAGTGGGTTACCTTCTTGTTTTTACGGGGATACATGATGAAAAAGCAGTTCTTTGGGCTTGTTGTTGCAATATGCGCGCTTATTGCTTCGCCTTCTCGCGCAACGGTTGTTACCTTTGATGATGTTACATTAAACAGCACCGGAAAAATCACCGATGGTTACGCCGGGCTTTCTTGGAACCACTTCGGCTACTCAAGCACAACCGAATGGGCAAAAGCTGTCGTTTCTTCGCCGATGGTGGCCTACAATATGGGCGGACTTCTCCCCAGCATCTACGCGAATGAAACGCCCAGCTTCACGTTTAATGGAGCCTCGTTCACATCCCTGAACAACGAACGCCTGACAATTCTGATCACCGGTTACACCACCGAAGGCGAAAAATATGGAACGGTAGTGCTCAACCCCTCATCGCCGGTCACCGCCACATTCGACTGGGTCGGCGTAACCACCCTAAACTTCTGGCCCATCGGCAGCATTCCAAACACCTACTTCGCCATCGACAACCTCCGCATCAACGAGCCCGTAAGCGACGTCCCCCTCCCGGCCGCCCTGCCTCTCTTCGGCAGCGGCCTGCTAGCCCTTGTCGCCGCCACCCGCAAACGCAAAGCCTAGCCAGCACGTTAAACGCCCTCTCCGCCAGAACGCCCCCGCCCGAGAGGAGCCAGTTAGCTAAATTCCCTCTCCGCCGCTTTTGCGGGGGAGAGGGTGGGCCCCCCTCGTAAAGCGATGGGAGGGTGAGGTGGTCCCTCCTCAAAAATAGCCGTCATCACCGCGAAGCCAGGTTTCCCATTTTCCTAGAATGTTTGCCAAACCGCTAAGGGCGACAATTCGACATTTTTGATATCAGAGTCGCCGATCACAGCGCTGTCGGCCGAGATGCGTACTATTTGATACAAAATCTTGGTCGCCTCGAAATATTATCACAAAGTTGAATACAACAATTTTATCACCTAGATATCTGAGCGAATCAATATAGCTTGCGCAGCTCGAAATCCTCTTGAGTCCAGACCCTATCGTATGCTCGGGGTATGCATCTCTCTTCCCTCCCATCCCCATTCCTCTTAGTCGATCAGGTGCAGCAAAATGTCCGTTGTCATTACTCTCGATGAGAACAAGTGTGCAGGGTGCAATAAGTGTATCGCGAAGTGCCCGGTCGAAGGTGCAAACATCGCTTACTTGAAGGATGGGCATAACAAAGTAAGGACGAATCCGGACCTATGCGTTCTTTGCGGAAACTGCATTGACGTTTGCGATCACAATGCGCGCGACTATGAGGACGATACCGAAGCGTTTTTTGCGGATTTGGCAAAACGTGAACGAATTTCAGTTGTCGTGGCACCCGCCGTCCGGTTCAACTTCGAAAACTACAAAAAGTTGTTCGGGTATTTAAAATATGCCGGCGTCAATTTGATTTATGATGTTTCTTTCGGCGCGGATATCACCACATGGGCATATCTGAAAGCCATTAAGGTGAACGACCTCGAATCCGTAATCGCTCAGCCATGCCCGGCGATTGTGAATTTCATAGAGAAGCATATGCCCGAGCTTATCGGCAATCTGGCGCCGATCCATAGCCCGACGCTGTGCACCGCGGTCTATATGAAAAAGTATAAAGGCGTGACGGACAAAATAGCGTTTCTGTCCCCGTGCCTTGGAAAAGTTTCCGAGTTTGCGGATACCGACGGCTACGTGACTTACAACGTCACGTACAAAAAGCTGAAGGAGTATCTGGAGAAAAAGGGCGTGGACCTGAAAAGGCACCCCGAGAAGGATTTCGACGATATCGGATGCGGCCTTGGCCTCACGTTCAGCAGGCCGGGCGGTTTACGTGAAAACGTGGATTACCACACGAAGGGCCAGGCATGGGTGCGTCAAGTTGAAGGGATCGACCACGCTTACAGCTATTTAGCGGAGTATGCCAAACGCTTGCGCGAGGGCGGGAAAAAGCTCCCGCTTCTTGTTGACATTCTTAACTGTGCGCACGGTTGCAACCTTGGAACCGGGACGTGCAAGGATATCAGCATAGACGATATCGACGCCCGCATGAACGAGTTGAAGGCGACGAAACTTAAGGAGAAGGAAGTCAAAAAATTCGGGAAAGTCATCTATTCCCTCTTCAAGCAGTTCGACAGCGAGTTGAAGCTGCCGGATTTTGTCAGGAAGTATAAAAACAAGCTCGATATCGGCCAGCGGTCATTCTCCGAAAAAGAGTACGACGGAGCGTATAAAAGACTCTACAAATTCGACGAGGAGAGCCGAAACATAAATTGCTATGCCTGCGGACACGGCAACTGCCATGCATTTGCCACGGCCTTGCTTAAGGGAGACGCGCACGAAGACAACTGCATCAATTACAATAGGGCAATGGTCGCGAAGGAACGAAAGGAAGGGGATGCGCTGAAGGCCAAAGAGATCAAGGAAATGAAGGAAATGATGGCCAACATCCAAAAGATGAACGACGAAAAGGAAGTAGCCGCAACCGAGCTGAAACAGAACGTCTCGGAAATAACAGGAGCGATTGGCGAAGTTTCCGCATCTTGCCGCGAAGGCTCCCATGCCATTTTGACGGTCGGCAAGCAGGTCGGCGATGTCTATCAAATGGCGACGAATGTCCGCGAAAGCGTCAGAGGCGTTGAAGACAAAATGAGCGCTTTTGGTAAAGCTCTTGGCCAGATCGTGGAAATAGCGGGCCAGACGAACCTGCTTGCCCTTAACGCGACGATCGAAGCCCAGCGCGCTGGCGAAGAGGGGCGCGGCTTTGCTGTTGTCGCCGGAGAGGTGAAAAAGCTCGCGTCTCAAACGCGCAGCGTTGTTGAGGATACGAAAGCGAACGAAAAAGCTATTCGAGAAAGCAACGACAAGCTTATGAAGCTCGCGGGCGAGCTCGAACAGCACATGGGCGATGTGAGCGAAAAAATGGGAAGTTTATCGCGCGTCATCGACAACACGACAACCAAATGCGACGAGATTGCCACGACCGCGAGGAAGATTTCAGAGAAAAACTAAACCCAACCGGACACCCGCAAAGGGATTACTGTTTCTCTTCCGCCTTAATCGCATTCCAAAGGCTCTCCATCTCGTCCAGCGAGGCGTCGGCAACTTTCCGCCCCTGCGTGGCAAGTCTCTCTTCCACCCCGCGAAAGCGTCGTTCGAATTTCTGATTGGTGTGCCTAAGAGCCATTTCCGGATCAACCCCGATTTTCCGCGCAAGATTGGTCACCGCAAAAAACACATCCCCAAGCTCGTCCTCAAGACGCGCCTTGTCCGCCTTTGTCGCAACTTCCTTCTCAAGCTCCCCAATCTCCTCGCGAATTTTCGCAAAGACATCCTCGGCTTTGTCCCAGTCAAACCCAACCCGGGCCGCTCGCTTCTGAAGCTTAACCGCGCGCGTCGAAGCGGGCAGGGCGGTGCTCACCCCGTCCAGAACGCTAAGCGGTTTGTCTCCCGCCTTCGCAATCCTCTTGGCTTCCTTGTCTTTCTCCCAGTTTCGCAGAACGTCTTGCGCCGTCTTGGCGTCGCGTTCGCCAAACACGTGCGGATGCCGCTCAATCATCTTGTCGGCCACGTGCCCCGCCACGCTGTCGAAATCGAACAACCCGGCCTCGCTGCCCATCTGCGCATGAAACACGACCTGAAACAAAACGTCGCCCAGCTCATCCTTGATCGCAGCCGGGTCATTATTCTCAATCGCCTCGACAAGCTCATAAGCTTCTTCGATAGTATGCGGAGCCACCGTCTCGAACGTCTGCTCCAGATCCCAGGGACACCCCCCGTCCTTCCGCCGCAACCGCGCCATAACCTCAAGAAGCCGCTGTATATGAGATGTCATTTAGAAACCAATCGTCATCTTGAAAGCCCTCTCCGCCGCCCTTGCGGGGGAGAGGGAGGGCCCCATCGCAAAGCGATGGGAGGGTGAGGTGGCGGTCCCACAAACCAAAACCTTAAAACCGAGATAAGAAGCCTAGCGCGGCTCCGCCTTGGTCAGAGCTGTCGGCAAATGGAAGTGCACGTTCTCCTGCACCCCCGGCAACACCGAAACCTCAACCGTATCGATCTGCTTGAGCTTTTCGATCAGCTCCTGCACCAAGTCCTCCGGTGCCGAAGCCCCGGCGGTAATTCCGACGCGCTGCTTTCCGCGCACCCAGTCGAGATCGAGCTTCGATGCATCCTCGATCAGATAAGCCGGAATCCCAACCTCTTCAGCCCTCTCCCGAAGCCTGTTCGAGTTCGAGCTATTGTGCGCCCCGATCACCAGAACGACATCGACGTGCTTGGCAAGCTCGCGCACCGCGCCCTGCCTGTTCTGCGTCGCATAGCAAATGTCTTTCGTCGCTGGCCCGATGATGGGAGGGAACCGCGCCTTAAGCGCATCGATCACTTCCTTGGTATCGTCAATGCTCAGCGTTGTCTGAGTGATGTAAGCCAGCTTCTCGGATTGATGAACATTGACCGTGGCGACGTCCTCGACCTCCGAAACGAGATGCACGACGCCCGACACGCGCCCAAGCGTCCCCTCGATTTCCGGATGCCCCTTATGCCCGATCATAATGATCTCGTAGCCTTGCTTGGCATACCGCTTGCCCTCCGTGTGAACCTTCGACACAAGCGGGCAGGTGGCGTCTATAACAGTGAGATTGCGGCTCTTGGCATGGTTCTCGACTTCCTCTGTGACTCCATGCGCGCTGAAAATAACCACAGCTCCCTCGGGAACCTGATCGGTCTCCTCAACAAACTCGACGCCCTTGTCCCTTAACCGATTAACTACATGAGGATTATGAACGATCTCGTGGCGCACATAGATCGGCGCGCCAAATTTTTCGAGAGCCATCTCGACAATGGAGATGGCACGTTCGACCCCCGCGCAAAAACCGCGAGGCTGAGCTAAAAGTACCTGCATGATCCGACAACTCTCATTATTTAAAAAGTAAGAACCCCTTGTGTAGCAAAGCTTTTGCCCCCATTCCAGCCCTTATCCCGCGCCCAGCAAAGGGAGTAACACAGGGGCGCTTCCAACCTCGCTCCGCCTCTAACTGCATTTGCCAATTGACAAAAATTTCAATCTGTTGGAAAATTCCCGAACAAAATGCCACCACGGAGGCGCCATGAACGCAAGAATTTCTGTCCCGGTCGTGCGTGCAATACAAGATGCCATCCTGCTTGGGAGCGCCGCCGAAATCGAAGGCGTCCTCGACCTCGTCCGTGACGACGATGAATTCCCGGTCAATCTGAAATACGGTCTAGAGGCTATGGCGCATTTCCGCCGCTTCTACGGCAAGGGAGGCGACCTCGCGCCGAAAACCGAAGCGGACAAAAAGAAGTTGATCGAGATGGAAGTCTCCTGGGGCCGCGAGCTTCTCGACAACTTGAACCGCTACTCCGGCCAATCCTCCAACCGCAAGCTCGCCTAAGGAAAAACATGACCGATCAAGTCCGGGAGCGCGCCCTCTGGCGCGAGATGCTGCGCGACTACGTGACTTTTGCAAAAGCCAAGTGGATGGGACTTGTGTTTATCGCCGCCATCGTGGCCCTCAAAGGCATGATTCCCGTCCTGAACTACGATATCGATAAGCTTCAAAGCCTGGTCGCAGCCGCAGGAAAGAGCAAAGACGTCTCCGAGCTTAATGCCTTCGTAGCCGTGAACGGCTTTGCCATGATCTTCACAACAGTTTTCCAGATCGCCGGTTTTATCGGCGTGTCATACATACTGACGGTAATGGGACTCAAGGTTCTCCTTCCCAATGCCTCTCAGCACCTGTCCATAAAAGGCTTCGCCCTGTGGCTTTTCCGCATGATGCAAAAATACGTGCTCATCTTGGGGCCGTTCGTTGTGCTCAGGGTCGGTGCCGGTGCATTGGCAAATATGAAGCCGCAAGAAAACAGATCGGCAATAGCATGGATATATCTGGCGCTGCTTTTCGTATGGGTTGCCTACGCAGGCCACTTTCTCCTCCGCCTGATCCTTGTCTCCCCTCTGTCGGTTCTTGGACGTGACCAGGTTTTCAAAACGAGTACCGATATGACAAAGGGAAATTTGTACCGCATATGGAGTGGTCTCCTGTCCGTACTCGCCATCGTGCTGATCGTCTTTATCCCGTTGGCTCTTCTTCACAGCGAAGTAACAACCAAAGGCACCATACAAGCCGACGTCCTCAGAGCAATTTCAGATGGCATCATAACCTCAGTATTCTTGTCCGCATGGACGCTCTACGCGTGCAGTGTGTACCGTGCATTGTTGCAGGAGCAAAACGACCGAGCCGCCAGCATTGACACTCATTGACCGAGAGGAATAGGATCGCGAAATCCTGAAACAGGACGCATCATCATGATCTTCCCCTTCCTCTCCTCTCTCCTGAATAAATCGGCGGTAAAAATGACTCTCAAGGGTAAAACGGCAGTCGTCACAGGCTCATCAAGCGGCATTGGTCTAGGCATCGCGAAAGCGTTAGCCGGGCAGGGCGCGAACATCATGTTAAACGGCTTCGGAGACACGCCGGAAACCATCGAAAAGCTGAAGCGCGAAATCGGCTCAATGGGCGTAGGCGTAGACTACAGCCCCGCCGACGTCGGCAACCCCGCCCAAGTTCAGGAGATGATCGAAACCGCCGCCAAAAAATTCGGCTCGGTCGACATCGTAGTGAACAACGCAGGCATCCAGTTTGTAGCCCCCGTCGACAAGTTCCCGGTCGAAAAGTGGAACGCCATCATCGCCACAAACCTTTCGTCGGCCTTCTATACCTGCCGCGTCGCCGTCCCGATGATGCGCGACAAAAAGTGGGGCCGCATCATCAACATCGCCTCGGCCCACGGCCTCGTCGCCAGTCCCGAAAAAATCGGCTACGTCGCCGCCAAGCATGGCATCGTCGGCCTGACCAAGGTCATCGCCCTCGAAACCGCCGGAACCGGCGTAACCTGTAACGCAATCTGCCCCGGATGGGTCCTAACCCCGCTGGTCCAAAAGCAAATCGACGCCATCGCCGCGCGCGAAGGCCTCGACAACGCCCACGCATCGATCAAGCTTCTGGAAGAAAAGCAACCCTCCAAGCAGTTCGTCACCCCCGAACAAATCGGAAAACTGGTCCTGTTCCTCTGCTCCGACGGCGCCGACCAAGTAACCGGCTCCGCCTACAGCATCGACGGCGGCTGGGTCGCCCGCTAACCCGTTTAAGCAAATTCACCCTCTCCGCCGCTTTGCGGCGGAGAGGGAAGGGACCCATCGCGAAGCGATGGGAAGGGTGAGGTGGTGTCTCCGCCCCCCCATATCTCCCCTTTTCCCCACCATCTCCTAGCCGCGCGTCCGCGCGGCATAAGCCTCCAAACCGCTCTCAGGAAAACCACAAAACTGTCTCTAAATTTTCTCCTCTGTCCATCCCCACCCGAACTCCCTATACTTCCTCCAATATCAAGGACCTAATATAGGAAGCAGTCATGGATACCCCCTTCGAAAAAATCCATTTTATGGCCAAAGAAGGCTCCGCAGAAGCCCAGGCCGCGTGCGATGAGTACAAGGCAGAGTACGGCCAAACATCCATAGAGAATGCCGGAGCCATAGTGAGCTTCGGCGGCGATGGCACTGTACTCGAAGCCATTAGAACCGTCGCCATCCCCTACGGCAAGCCGCTCTTCCCCATCAACGTCGGAGGCACAATCGGCTTCCTCGCAAACAAGCGCAAAAAGAGCGACCTGAAAAAGCTGCTCGAAAGAATAGCAAAAGCCGACGAATACACGCAGCACCCCCTCTGGTTCGAAGCCGAGTTTGCCGACGGAACAAAGAAAACGGGAATAGCCGTCAACGACGTCTACATCCACGGCGGCAAGCGCGAAGTGAAATTGATGGTGACGCGCACCCCCACCACCAAAATCAACAAGCACAGAGTCCTATACATTGCGGGTGACGGCCTCATTATCTCAACGCCTTTGGGAAGCACCGCTTACACATGGAAAGCCAAAGGCCAAGTGAAAGGGCTAGACAGCGAAAAGACAAGCATAACGCCGATCTGCGCGATAGGCATGGAGCCCGAAGCGCTGAAGATGACAATGATAGAAATCGAAGCCCCCGAAACGGGCCACAAAGGAGTTCTCTCCGCCGACGGCAAAGAAATAGGTGAAAACCTCGTAAAGCTAAAAGTAGGCGTCTCCCCCATCTCCTACAAAATCCGCCTGGAGCCCCAAACCGTCTCCCGAAGAAAACGAATGGCCAAATTCCACAAGCAGCAGCTAAAAAAACTCTTCACAAAAACCCTTTAACCGAGCATCGCCCCTATTCCCCAGCGTCATCCCGGCAAAGGCCGCCGCACTATTCCCCTTCGTCATTCCGCAAAAGGCCTTCGCCACAATTCCCCTTCGTCGTTCCGGCGAAGGCCGGAATCCAGCGCCGCGCGTCTGCGCGGCATAAGACTCCCAGATAACCCCAAAATCCTCCTCTAGAAACGTCCCCCAAACCGCGCTACGCTCACTCATATTTCCAGCCGAGCGAATAACGAAAGCGAGCGCATCATGAAACACCCCGAAACCCTGAGCCTCCACGCTGGCCACCGCCGCGATCCCGCCACCTGTGCCGTAGCCGTCCCCATCTACATGACCTCGGCCTACCTGTTCGATAGCACCGATCACGCCGCCAAGCTCTTCACGTTCGAAGAATCCGGCAACATCTACACCCGCATCACCAACCCCACGAACGAAATCCTCGAAAAGCGCATGGCCGCCCTCGAAGGTGGCTCCGCAGCCCTCGCGCTCGCGTCCGGCCAAGCCGCATCCGCCTACGCCATCCAGAACGTTTGCAAAGCCGGAGACAATTTCGTCAGCTCGACCGAACTCTACGGCGGCACCTACAACCTCTTCAAAACCGTCTTCCGCGACCAAGGCATCGAAGTCCGCTTCGTCGATCCCTCCGATCCCGAAAATTTCCGCCGCGCCACGGACGACAAAACCCGCGCCTATTTCGCCGAAACGCTCCCCAACCCAAAGCTAAACGTCTTTCCTTTGAGCGAAGTTGCCGAAATCGGCAAATCCTTCGGAATCCCCCTAATCGCCCCTTCGAGCACGGTGCCGCCGTCGTCTTGTACTCCCTAACCAAATGGGTCGCAGGCCACGGCAACAGCCTCGGCGGAATGCTGATCGAAAATCCGGCCTTCGATTGGGGCCGCATCCCCGAACGCCTCCCCGCCTTCAACAAGCCCGACGCCTCTTACCACGATGTCGTCTGGTCGCAGTTCGCCAAGCAATTCGGCCCGGTAACCTACACATTGAAGGGCAGGGCGACGATGCTCCTGAACCTCGGAGCCTGCATCTCCCCCTTCAATTCATTCCTGATCCTGCAAGGCATCGAAACGCTGGCCCTGCGCATGAAAGCGCACAACGAAAACGCCCAAGCCGTCGCGAATTTCCTCGCAAACCATCCGGCTGTCCAAAGAGTGATCTATCCGTCGCTCGCCACAGGAACGTCCAAAGCGAGAGCCGACAAATACCTGAAAGGCGGCTACGGCGGCCTCGTCGGTTTCGAATTAAAAGGCGATGCAATCGTCGGCAAGAACTTCATCAACGCGTTGCAAATGTTCTACCACGTAGCCAACATCGGCGACACGCGCTCGCTGGCAACCCACCCCGCCAGTACAACGCACAGCCAGCTAGCTCCCGATGAGCAAATCAAAGCAGGCGTCTCCCCCGGCTACGTCCGCCTGTCAGTCGGCATCGAACACGTCGACGACATCCTCGCCGACCTCTCGCAAGCGTTGGACAAAGCCGCCAAAAGATAGCTAAGTCGGCTCCGACTTCGCTTTGACAAAAGAGGGCTTTCTCCCCCGCCTCTTGGGCATCAGGGTCCTGACGAGATTTTTAACCCGCACCGCAGTGCCGCGAGTGAGCGCATCGTCCCGTGCCTCGACCGCCGAAACGTTTTGCAAGATACTCAATGACGCCTTCTTCGGGTAGTCAAGCATCAGCTCATACACATAATCCAACGCCCGCCAACTCGTATTAGGATCGGACGCCACGGCAGCAAGAGCTGCCATCTCCTCGGCGAGGTCATCCGGCATAACGGCAGGGCAAGCTTTGACGACGGCGCGATGCTTGTCGATAGAATCCGCCACATGCAGCCCATCCAGTTTCGGGTTGCGAATATCATCCATAAGCAGAATGGCCAGCGTGCTCATGGAAGCGATAGGTTTTTTGTCCTTAATCTTGCGAAGAAGGCTCGTGTAGGAATGTGGTTCCGCATCGCTCACAGTAAAGAGTTCGACATCTCTTTCCATCATCGCCGCATGGACAACGGTGTCGGAAAGGCCCTTGATCCGAGCCATCTCAGGCATTGCGTCGAACAGTTGCTTAAGCACCCCAAAGATGCAACGGCTAGCTTTGACTGTTGTATCTTTCGACCCCAGAAGATAGGCGAGGTCCATGATAATCGGAGTCCTCACGACCTCGACATTGGCGCAAAGAAGATGAGAGAGAATGAGTAAAGGCTTTTCCTGCTCGATCCCCTTTGAATGGCGGACAAGACTTAAAAGCTTTGCGGCGTTTTTCATGGAAGCCGCATCGTAATGCTTTTCGAACCAGTTGGACGCAAATTCGTCGGGCTGTTGTCCGGAGTAAGTCTTAAAAGCTTTGTCCGACGCAAGATAATCAAGCGCCTTCGCGCGAAGAGACTTGTTAGCAAAGGCGACGCTCACCAGCCCGTCTATCACCGGTGCCGAAAATCTGGTCGTGTTCCGTTCAAAAGCCTCAAAGGCCGAAAGCCCGGCTGCCGAGTCCTCGGTGGCGCGCCGAAGGATTTCCTCAGGCGCGGCGCTAGCGAAAGAGAGTCTTTCTTTGAACAACTCCACCTGAAGATTGACGAACCCGCGATTTTTCCCCCATTTTTTGGTGATATCGCCAAGGTGGTTTTCGATAACCGAAACCGCTTTGGGGCTCATAGCAAGTCGCTCATGCTCCTGAACAAACTGGTCGTATTGAACCCCCAACCCCTCAATTATTTTCGCGCACTCTTCCGGCGAATAGGCCTCTTTTGCTTCTTTTAAATTTTCAAAGATAAGATGGTAAAGACTAGGCATCACTGTCCCCAATTCCCTAAACTATAAAATCCTTATACCGCAAACCCCTGAAACTAAAAAATCCGCCTTAACCATGCCCCTCAAATACACCACAGTTCCGAATGCCCTAGGCACCAATCCATTGTCGTTGAGTGCCGAGTAAAGGATATTTCAAAGGACCAATAGGCCTAATAGAACCCGTCATCCTCGCGAAGGCGGGGATTCCATTTGTTGTTTCTATCGCGATGAAGGCAGCGCATTTTCTATCACTGCGGGAATACCATCTGTCCTCCACGCGCAGCAAAAAAGCACCAAGGACTGCCTATCCCTTAAACGCAGGCTTCCTAGACCGGTGAGGAATAACCTCAACCTCCCGCCGCATGACATCATTCAGCGTCCCGCGCCGTTCAATAAGCGAAGCCACACCATTCTTGTCGATCAAAAGCGATGCCGGAAGGTTCATCGAGTTGTATTCATTCTTCATCGAATGCGAATACGCCCCGATATGTCCCATCACCATAAGATCGCCAACCTTGATCTCCGGAAATTTCCGGGGAGCCAACGTCCCGTCCGACTCCACAGTGAAAACGTCGCCTGACTCGCACAAATACCCCGCGATGACATAATCCTTCTCTTTGCCAAGCGCCCGCCCGTCATGCGCAATAAACCGAATGGGATGATAGCTGCCATACATCGCAGGTCTGGGATTATGATTCATCCCCGAATTGACAACAGCATAATTATATCCCGGCGTGGACTTCACCGCGCCAACCTCGGCAACCAAAATGCCGCTTTCCGCAACCACATACCGTCCCGGCTCAATGAAAAGGGCAATGCTGCGCCCCAACTCCTTGGAATACTGCTCCATGCTTGCCGAAAGCGCCGCGCCCCATTCGTTCAAAGGCATCGGCTTATCCGTCTCGGGATTATAAACAACAGGAATCCCGCCCCCCAGATTGATGAACTCCAAGTCCGCAAACGTCCGTGCGAACTCCAAAGTCTTGTCCTTGATCCGCAGCCAATGGCTCAGATCGGTCCCCGACCCGATGTGCGAATGCACCCCGATAATCTTGATCCCAAGCTCTTTCGCAACAGCCTTCGCGTCCTCAAGTTGGTCAAAGTAAATACCGTGTTTGCTGCTAGGCCCGCCCGTGTTCGTCTTGTTCGAATGCCCATGCCCTTCGCCGGGGTTGACGCGGATCGAGCAATAGTGATTTTTCTTAATGGACCCAATCAGCCTCATCTGGTCAATCGACGTGCAGTTGATAAGAACGCCGATCTCAATCAGATAGCTATAGACGGCTTTGGTAGCGCCTTCCCCCGTATAAAAAATCTCGCTCGGATCAAACCCCGCCAGAAGCGCCCGATCCACCTCGTTAATAGACGAAGCATCGATCCAAAGCCCCTCATCCTTAACGATCTTCAAAACCCGCTGAAGCGTCAACGCCTTGCAAGCATACCGAATATGATGGTTTTTATAAGTAATAGCCCGCTTCAACTCTCCGCACCGCTTCCGAATGGTATTCTCATCAAAAACATAAAGCGGCGTATGATAATCAGCCACAAGTTCAACCAACTTGGCATCAGACACAAAACTCATAATAAGCTCCAGCGTTGAAACTTCCGCACCTTACCGAGGAAAAAGAAGAATAACAACAGGTGCCAAAAGGGGCTTCTCGTCACTTCCTCAATCCACCCAAAACAAATTTCGCTGCTTTCATCCCGTCCAAAAGCCGCGAGGCAGC
>CAZLIG010000033.1:0-14633 GCA_964559415.1 uncultured Rhodospirillaceae bacterium | reverse complement strand
ACCGCTCTCCGCCTTCTACAGCGTTTCTGCGGTTCGGGTAAGATACAAGGGAGGGACCCATCGCAAAGCGATGGGAAGGCGAGGTGGTCCCTCCGCCACCCCCCGCGTCAGCGACGCATAAACCCTACGTGACCACCCCTGCAACAGCCCTGAGCAGCCACATAAATACCGGATGAAACACCTTGTCGAATAGCCCGGTAGCAATCAGCACCAACAGAATAAAAATCCCATACCGCTCAATCCGCGAATAAGGCCGTTCCAACGCGGGCGGCAAAAGCGCCCCCACAATCCTGCCTCCGTCGAGAGGCGGCAACGGAATGAGGTTGAAGGCGATAAGCGCAACGTTGACAACAACTCCCGAAACCGCAACCTGCTCAAGAAGCGCAACAGCCCCCTGCGGTAGCAGTTGAGAGTGCTCCAGCGCAGCAAGAGGAAACAGCAGCCCGAGCCATAAAGCGATCATGAGCAAATTAGCAAGCGGCCCCGCAGCCGCGACGATAATCGTCCCAAGCCGAACGTTCCTGAGCCGTGAGAAATTAACTGGAACAGGCTTGGCCCACCCGAACACAAAAGGCATCCCCGAGGCAACCATAAGCCCCGGAACCAAAACGGTCCCGAACAAATCGAGATGCCTGAATGGATTCAAGCTAAGCCGTCCGGCATCCTTTGCAGTCGTATCGCCAAGCTTCGAAGCCGCCCACCCGTGAGCAACCTCGTGCAGAACGATCGCAAACAGCGTCGGGACGAGCCAGACGATAATTTGACTGAGAAGAGTCTTGCCCATGCCTTGCCACTAAGAAAAGACAATGCAGCTTACGCAAAGCGAACGGCAAAAGCGACAGGAATCCCTACGGGCAAACGCCCTCGGTAACAACCCGGCTGGAGTTCAGGTCGAACACGATCGGAGAGGGCTGCTGATCCTGAATCGCCACAAAAACCTGCCCCCCGCGCGCCGTAAGGCTCGAGATCTGAACCGATTTTTTCGTCGGAGCAAGCGTATCAAGCTTTCCGCAAGCCTCGATGGCGTTAAGCGCCTTGGTAAAATGGTCGCCCATCGTGCGGCTGCGGGATTGAGCCATTGCAGGCGCTGCAGAAACCAAAACGACACAAGCCGCGAGCACAAAGGTTTTCATGTGCGCCTCCAGAAAGGTTGGTAAGAGGGAAGGAAAAAGCGAACCCAGCAATTACCTTAACGGCATAGGAGCGCCCTCTGCCCCCGGAGGAGCCTGCGGCACCGGCGGAGCGACCTGAGGCGGCATGGGCGCTTGAGGGGTTGGCCTTGCCTGCGGAGGCGGCGGATTAAACACGATCTCGACTTCCACCTTACGGTCGTTCTGCAAGCAAGCGATCAAAGCCGTCTTGTTCTTGAGATCGGGGCATCGAGTCGAAGGCCGTGACTCTCCGAGCCAACGCGTCGCGACAACGCGGGCGTTCAAATACCCTCGATCGACAAGATAGTTCTTCACAGCCTGAGCGCGCGCCTGAGACAACCGGTCATTATAAGAAGTGGTTCCGATGCGGTCCGCATAGCCAACCACACGCGCCTCTTTCACCGTCTGGTCGGACTTCAACACTTCTGCAAGTGTATCAAGGCGTGCCCGCGCCGCATCGGTAAGATTTGCCCTGTCGAATTCAAAGTAAACCGTGCGCTGCTCTTGTGTGAGCGCAGCCGCCTGCGTCTCTTCGACCCGTTGTGTCACGGTCTCCTGAACGGTAACGGTCTCGGGAGCGCACGCATCGCGGTTGCTCATCCAGTTCGTGCGCACGCAAGAACCGTTGGTTGACCGAATAATCTGGCCCTGTGTGTCGCGTACGACGTCGCGGAAATCCGGTTCCGCTGGGCTAGCCCGGGTATCCGCACAGGCGGCAACCATGAGCACGCTCAGGATAAGCAAACGCGCAGAACGACAGGCCATGTGTCTCTCCCTTAATGGACGATGACGGTGGTATCGGAAGGGTTGGTTTGTTCAGACGGCCAGTAAATCGGTTCCCCCGAAGGAAGCCCACCGGGCAGATAATATCCGCCGGGAGATGAAGGAACGACCACTGTGCGGTGAGTTGTTGTAGTCCGCTCGGTAACGGTCCCGGGAGCCTCTGCAACCGGCGCCTTTTGGAACGCGGCAAGATCGCGGTTGTCGGCAATCACTCCGTCGATTTGGTACAAACCGTCCACATCGTTCATAAAAGCTATCCGCTCCTCATCGACGGTGAAATGCCCGACATAGGGTTCTTCGACATAAAGCCTCTTGCCGCCCATCGTGGGAATGTTCCGCCCCATCTGGGCAAACTCGCGTATAGGCCTTCTCATCGGAACGATATGATTGCGCAACACGGCCGCCACCTCGTTCTTGCATTGCGCCGAATAGAAACACGGATACTGGCGCGGGCTGATTTGCTGAAACGCGGCATTCGTCGGCGCAAATATGGCGTAATCGGTTCCTTCGTTTAACTCGTTTGCGACGCCGGTATTCAGCAACGCCTGATAAAACATCGAAAGATTACCTTGGTTGCCGAGTGCGGCTTCAACGCGGCTGTTGGCTGCGAACGCCGATCCGCAAGCTGCAAAAAGAAAACCTAGCAGCGCAAGGGTCGTGCATAAGATTTTCATTCTGTTCTCCGTATCGCAAAGGTGGGCAATCCTAGATATACTTCCGTTCCGTACGCGCACTTTTGATAAGCATCAAAGCGTTATTATTTCGCAATGGGATACAAACAGGGGTCGGTAAGAGCCAAAGCTTTTGTATCAATCTAGCATGTGTGGTATCATTGTTTCTCGAAAAGGGAATACCCGCATGACCCATGTTGCACATGAACAAGGTGTCGGACAATCAGGGCGTTCACTTGATGCCCTGAGGGCATGTACGCTTTTCGCGGGATTATCCGACGACGAGCTTGCGTGCTTCAACAATTCCGCCCGCTTTGGAGCGTATAAAAAAGGCAAAATTCTCTATCTCCAAGATGATTCTGCCGATTTCTTCTATGTCATGTCGGGGGGCTGGATAAAACTCTTCCAGACGATGCCCGAGGGCGAAGAAATCATCATCGATATGCTCACCATCGGCGACATTGCCGGAGAGAGCGCCATCTTCGAGCAAGGAATTCATACGAGCAGTGCGCAGGTGGTTGAAAGCGTCCAGCTCTACAGCATCCCCTCGGCGCTCCTGAAAGAGCAAATCCGCCTCAAGCCCGCTCTCGCGCTCCGCCTGCTGTCGTCCATGTCTCAGCGCCATCGGCAGCATTACAGCGACATGGCGCTAAACGCGATCAAAAGCGCCCCGCAGCGCGTAGGCTGCTTTCTGCTGCGCCTGTGCCCAAAAGACAGGGACAGCGCCGTTATCTCGCTCCCGTATAACAAAAGCCTCATCGCGTGCGTCCTCGGTATGAAAGGCGCGACATTCTCCCGAGCGCTTAACGTGCTGCGCCAAAAAACCGATGTACGCATTTACGGCACACGCGTCGAAATCGACTCTGTCGAAGCGCTGTCCGAATTCGTGTACGGCCCGTTGTATAAAATTTGTCAAGGAGACGCTTCTTTCCAACCCGGCCTCCAAGAACCGGCATCGCAAAAAATTGCCGGTCGCCCCATGTATTCCTGATGATGTTTTGCGTTTTGTTTGATGACCATCAAACAGGATTGGCGGAACTAAAGTACGCTAACTACGCCTGTGACTGATCTCGCGATCAATTAAAAAAAAAGAATCCAGCAAATCAAGCAGTAAGATACCGAACGTGTTCCTTCGTTTGTGTGAGGCAGGCCTCGTTTTTGTCACTCAACAGATAAGGAAAACCCCCATGAAACCTGTCCGCAATATCTCAAAAATCGGAGTCCTCGGCGGCATTCTCCTAAGCTTGGCAGGATGCGCAGGCGACCCGCGCGCCGTAGCCCTTCCACTAACCTATCCGGACGGCAGTCCTGTCACAACAGCCAAAGGCGAAGCTGTTCTTGCAGGCTACCAAACCCACGGCTCCGCGACGCACTCCAACGCAACGGCGATATACGAACGCGCAAGGCCGCCGACCTGCGCCACCTGCGCAAAAGTTGGCGCTGTGGTTTCAGAGCCAAGCACGCTACGGCAGGCAACCGGTGTGTTGGGAAGCGCGACAATGGGAACAGGCGCCATCCTCTCGGGCATCGGCGCAATGGAATACGGCTTCGCCGCTGAGGAAGGAAAGCTCGGCACGAACGTCTACAATTACAACGAAGAGAACGGCGAGAAGAACGTCGATAATTACAATCAGAGATATCGTCAAAATTACTACCACGACAATCCCGTCTACGTCGGAAGGAGTGGAGTCTCCCGCACGAAAGGCTCCTGGGACGATAGCCGCCTTGGTGTAAACGACAGCGGAAGCGCGCGTCAGGCAATAAGACGCGCAGATGGAAGTTATTACTCCCAGGCTAACTACCGAGGGCCCTACGGTGGCTATCCAAGCGGTTACGGGGGCCAATACGGCAACAACTATCCGAACGCATACGGTGGCGGCTACTATCCGGGCACCTACGGAAATACCCGGAACGCTTACGGCGGCTACTATCCGGGCACCTACGGAAATACGCGGAACGCTTACGGTGGCTACTATCCCGGCACCTATGGAAATACTCAGTACGGCGGCGGCACGTATGCCCCAAGCCAATACGGTAACTTCGGGGGAACATCGAGCGGTCTCCCCGGATACGTAGAGCAGGGATCTCCTCAGTACTGGGCAAACCTCCGGCGCGGCTACCCGGCAGACACTCCCGGATGGGCGCCCCTATGGTTCGGCACAAACCAAACGACGTGGCCTAACACCGTGGAGACAGGCTCACCGCAATATTGGGCGAACATCCGTCGCGGAAATCCGGCAAACACCCCCGGATGGGGAGGGGATTGGTTCGGCACAAACCGGATTACGGACCCCACCTACGGAACGCAATACTAAACCACGCGTCGCCTAGGCAATGCCTATCCCTATGGCGAGGACCCCTACGGCTACGGGAGCTATTATTAGGATCCGATAGCGGGACGCCAAGGTAAGTGAAAGCGAGGTGCAAGCATCCGTCTTGATTGAAAAGGAGTCTCAATGCTTCGACTCGAGAAAAAAAAGGGGAAAGCATTTTTGTGGGATATGCGGCTCACCGCCGAAGCGGCGAAGCATTTGATCAACGGCTTATCGCACATCCTGTACATGGTACATCCCACCGATTTCGGAAAAGCCGAGCAGGAGACATTCAAGCGGACCTATCGCGCAAGCGCGGGATACACGCAGCCTCGCGCGGGCCTTTCAAACGCCCCCCGACACAAATATCGCCATAGCGATAAGGTAGTGCGCAAGCTAAGCCTTGCAAATATTTTTGGCCTAAACCGCAAGAAACCCGAGCCCGCGCCCGCGCCCGAACCGGTCATTGTCCCATATCCGTGGACAACAGCATACGCCCACGCCTTCGAGAAGCGCCGCAAACGCAGCCATTCCCGCCGTCCAATGCCGGTAACACCCAAAAAAACAAGTTCCGTCGCGACCACGCGTGACCGCGTGCTCGAGATGGTTTTCCAAATTGGCAAGCGCATTAACACCTGGGAGTTCTGGCTTGGCTTCGGCTTCGGCTTGGCAACGCGCCTTTCGACCCGCATACTGATCATGGAAACATTTTCAGAAATGCCCGATTACGCGACGATGGTAAGCTTCATAGCCTGTGCCGTCGCCGGACTAACGGCTGGCATGGCTGCGCACCTTATCCGCGCGTTTTACCGCAACGCGACGCGCGTCCCCGGTGCGCCCAAGGAGCTTTACTTTAGCCGACCAATGTTCGAAGCAGCTCTCATAGGTCTGCTAGGCGGAATGTTCGGCGGCTGCGCCACGAACTTCAGCACGCTTGTTGCAAGATCAAGCGCGTTCACTGTAGGCATGGCAACGGGCGCTGCCGCAAGCATCTTCCATTCCGTCGTAAAAAACGGTTGGCGCACTGATGACGGCCACTTCGCATGGGAAAGGCTTGTTTTCCAAAGCGCGATCTACACATTTGCAGGCGGCATTCTGGGCGTTGTGTCCGCTGACCTTCTAGGATCGAGCGACTCCATTGCCTCAGTCCCAACGGGAGGTTCCGATTCCATACTCTACTTGCGTCCGTCTCGACCGATAGGCCCTGAAGCCTGCGGCACCGATCAGTGTTTTGCGCCGCCCCCTCCGATGGAGGCGCAACCGCAAATGCCGTTGCAAATGGCCCTGCCGCCATTGCCTCCGCCTCCGGCCGAAGAAGTCATCCGCATTACGATCCATGAACGCGGCCATGCGCCATCAGGTCACCACGGCCCCCGGATATCGAAACCTCATGTCGCCCCGCGCAAAGAAGAACTGTGTTACCCCGCCAAGCACGTGAAGCACGTCAAGCACCTCAAGCATCTAAAGCCGCCCAAAGAACCGGCTGAGATCATCATCCGTCGCACGATCGTTCCCGCGCAGCTACCACCCATCCCGCCGCCTCAAACCGTGATGCCGCCACCGGGGATGCCTCCGCAGTACTTCGCTCCGCTTGAGCCGCCCTCCGGACCGCCCCCTGAGATGCCGGTGCGTCCGATGTTTAACCCGTGCGAAACGGGCGAATGCGGCGGCGAGCCGTGTTACGACAGCGAAGCGATAAACCTTCAAGGCCCATGCTCCGACCCCTCGATGCCGTGCGTGGAACGCGTAAGCTTCAATGACGAAGGCCTCGCAACCCGCGCTGTGCTCGAACCCGCAGATCGCCAAGTTACCCATCCCTACTACGAATTCAGGCGTGACCCCGAAGATATGCGCCTTGCGAACTGGAATGTAAAAGAGCAGGGGAACCTCATCCCCGCGCGCGGGACGGAAAACGCGGGCGAGTTATCGCTCGTCATGCCGCTAGCGAACAACAAAACCCTAGCCCTAGCCTCCTCCGCCCCTCGTCCCGCCTAACAACATAACTCCCTCTCCGCCACCCTGAGAGGGGACCCATTGCAGAGCGATAGGAGGGTGAGGTTGTCCGCTGTAAAGCATGGAAGCAGCAGCGGCATCACCTGAAATTGAGCGGAATGATCAAAGTAATACCCGGCGAAGGCACAATCGTAGGCGCAGCCGGATAGTAGTAGTCAACCGGCGGCGCATACACCACAAACGGGGGCGGCGGCTCGGAGACATACCGCCTCTTGCGATACTTCCGATAATGCCGAGGCGGCGGCGGTGGCGGAGGCTCATACGCCGGTGGCGGAGCCGAAAAAACCGGCGGCGGTGGATATGGATACTGCGCATTCACCGAACTCGGCAGAACGTCGAGAGCCGCGCAAAGGCCTATGACGGCGATCTTTCCTGAAAGATAACGTCTCATGGCCTTTTCCTCCGGGAACGAGTTTCGGATTTATTTCTTCTGCGCCTTCCCCGACCGTTGCTGTGCCTGCCTCTTCATAAAAACGGCATCCGCTGTTTTCTTCTGTTGGTCCGACATCGAGTTGTAAAGCGCGGTAAAAACGGGAATAAGCCGTTGAATGCCCGCCGCGTGCTCCGTCGATACCCTTTGGTAGGACTCGAGATTCTGAATCGCGGTCATGGTGGTGTTGGCGCGTCGCTCCTGGAGCAAATCATGAATGGCTTTTTGGTTGTGGCGCATCACCTGCGCAACGGCATTCCAGTTATTCTCCTGCTCCGGCGCAATCTTGAGCTGCGAATGAAGGCTTTTGATCCGCGCCTCGATATTCTTGTCCAAAGCCTCGGTATCCATGCCTTGATCGGGCAGGGCGCTTTGCGATCTGATCACTTCATCGGATTGCGCGAACGTTGCCGCAGGAACGCCAGTGATAAGCACCGCAGTAAAAATCGCGCCGAACGGCGATTTGAGAAATCCGGTCATACATTTCCCCGTCCTGGTTCAAACCATCATCGGTTGACGGAAACGTTGTTGAGCGAACCCATCACGCCGAAGGCTTGAAGCAGCCAAATTACGACGATGATGATGACGACGCCGTTCAAGATGCTTCTGATTTTGTTATCCATCGGGATATAAGTGTTGATAAGCCAGAGGAGCACGCCGACCACGATGAGGGCGATGACGATGCTGACGAGAGACATTGGAATCCTCCTGTAGTCGTTTCGGGGGGCGCGCTCGTAATTCGGGCGCGGGATTGTCTGGGCTTTTCTGGATTTCCTCTGAGGTTAAAGGAAGTTACGAGAGGAACGTTGATGCCGATCAAACGCCAACGAATTTCGGGCTTTCCGAACCTATTATTTCGACATAGGTAATTTCCGAGGCTACCTCGGGCAGCGCGTTTTCTGTTTACTTATGCGTCTGAACAATTTTTCCCGCCTAGATGGAGAGAGAAATTCAATGCCCGAACTCGCGGTGGAGGAATGCGCAGCAATGGCGTTGCCTTTGGCAAACGTCGCTCAGGCGCAAATTGACGAAGATCACGTCGATCAGGCGGCGGCCACTGCTGCGAGCCTTAAAGACATTTCCATATTCGCAAATCTTTCCGCCGAAGAGCTGGTTGCATTCGATGCCGTTGCCCGCCCCCGCTCCTATAAAAAAGGGAAAATGCTTTATGTTGAAGGCGAACCGGCCTCGTATTTCTACGTTGTCCAAAGCGGTTGGGTAAAACTGTTCCACACGATGCCCGAGGGCGACGAAGTCATTATGGATATGTTGACCAGAGGAGACCTTGTCGGCGACAGCGCGATCTTCGAAAACGACCGCCACACCGGCAGCGCTCAGGTCATAGAAGACGTTCATCTCCTCAGCATTCCGCTGCGCACGCTTAAGGAACAGATCGTGAGCAACAGAAACCTCGCGCTGGCAATGCTGCTCGCAATGTCGCGCCATCACCGCCGCCATTGCAGCGAGCGCGCCTTGAACGCCATGCAAAGCGCCCCGCAGCGCGTCGGATACTTTTTACTGAAGCTCTGCCCGAAAAATCAGGCCCAAGGCATCATCTTCCGTTTGCCCTACAACAAAACGCTGATCGCCGAAACCCTCGGCATGAAAAGCGAAACCTTCTCCCGCTCCCTCAACATCCTGCGCAACAAAATTGGCCTCCGCATCAAAGGCTCCAACGTCGAAATAGACTCGACCGAACGCCTAGCCGAATTCGTCTACGGCTCCTTCTCGACCAAAGTAATGGTCGTCCACAACAGCTTCTGAGCCAAACTCTGCATCATTCCGAGCGTGTAATATCTGCGCGAATGTCGCGTAATTGTATTTCGTGGGCGAAGGTGCTATGCCATGGAATACAATAAAGATATAGGTCACATGATGAAAAAAGGGTTGATAATCGGAGCGCTCTTTGTCTACGCAGTCGTCGGCACGACTACCCGAGGCCTTGCTGCGAATACAGTGACATTCGGGCACATCAGTACCGGGTTCATCACTACATCTGGTGGAACCTATGCAACCTCATCGCTTGTGGGAGGCTATGGATACTGGGTGTCAGGCGGGCAAAGTTACTCGAGCGAACCCATTTTAATATTCTCATTTACCCCCGAGTCTCAATTCCTAACCTCCGATGGGATCGAACGCATAGATGATTTCGGAACCGTCACCGTCGCTCCGTACATAAGTCCGGATGGAACAACCGTGGGGGGCACAACATCTGTGCCCACAATGCTTCCCTACGCAATGAACTCAAGCGGTGCCAACCTGCTGTCTCTTGCCGCGAGCAACTCCGCCTTCGAGATGGATGTTGGTTATGTAACCTCCGTCGCATCGTCGGAAGGTGTTGCCGCCATAGCAGGCACAGGGCGGAATGAAGACACGCAAGAAAACCGCGCATTATACTGGTATTGTTTCGCAAGTGATCCAATTGTCATCACGCAGTCCTTGGGCAGCGATGTCCAGTCGAGGAATCCCTTTCTTTCCCCGAATGGCGCCTATATCGCGGGCGATGCATATGTTTCCGGGAACTACAGCGCCTTTCTTTATGAAAAAGGCTCCGGCGACATCCTCCTCCTTCCGAAAAACCCCGGAGCCGCCGACACTCAAGGCTTTGGCGTGGCAAACGATGGTAAAACCGTCATTGGCATGGAGTGGCATGGAGACACGGGATACTCAACGGTCTGGTATTCCGGCTCCGGTTTTTCAACGGTAGGTCTAACTGATCACGTCAGCTCGGCCTACACAGTAGCCTACCTTCATTCCGATACCGCCTCCGATACCGTGCTAAATTCGACCGAGCAGGCCTACGCAAAAGCGATCTCATCCGATGGCTCCACAATCATCGGAAACTCCGCGATTTCGGGAGGAACAGCAGCTGCAAAATGGTCGCGACTTTCCGCCGGAAACTACTCGGCAGCGCAACTTCTGGGCACATTGGGCGGAACATGGGCGCTGGCAAACGCAGTCAACTCAGATGGCTCGGTCATTGTTGGCGAAGCCGAAGATGCATCGTCCACGCGCCACGGCTTTCGTTGGACATCGGCTGGAATGCAGAGCATCGAAACTTGGCTGGCAATGGCAGGCCTTCCAAATAATCTTGGCGCTGTGCACACAAAAGATGCGACGGGCGTAAGCGCAGACGGGTCCATCGTCGTTGGTACCCTGACCGATGGCACAGTCTTCATCGCGCGTTCGACTGCGGGCCTCGTTGGGCTGAGCGATCTGGGAGTAAGCCTCGCGACGTCGGCGACAGCCCCCCGATCAGCCAGCGAAGCGAGCGACATCGCCATGCACGGCAGCCACGGTCACCCCCTCATGCGCCTAGCAGAAGAGGGCCACTGGACAACCTGGCTCTCCGGCGACTTCGGTCTAAGCTCCTCCCGTGACTCCGGCTCGTACGCCGATGTAGCGGAGCTAGGCGTAGGAAACCGCATCAACAAGAATATCCAACTAAGCTTGTCGGTCGGAAAAATGTTCGCCGGAAGCAAGACGTTCAACAACGGCAAAACAAAGCAAGAGCTAACTTACATCCTCCCCGAAGTCATAGCCAACATCCCCGACACCCCCGTCTGGGCAACCCTTGGCTTCCAATACGCCTCAGGCCCCATAGACATTCGTCGCGGCTACATGAACCTCGGAAGCCAAGACTATTCCGCAGGCAAACCCCGCGCCGATATCTATAGCGTTCGCGCAAGAGCCGACTGGAAGGACGCCCTGAAGTATCAAGGCGTCGGCTTCACCCCCTACGTCGATCACCAACATACTGAAGTAGCGCTTGCCTCCTACACCGAAACGGGTGGCGGCTTCCCCGCGCACTGGAATGCAAGAAGGCAGCATGACGACGTATCTCGTATCGGCATCGATGCGACCAAAACGATTACAAAAGATTTGAAACTCTACGCAACCGCCGAGCAAAACCGCTGGTGGCAGGGGCAGGGGGCTGCAGCGACGGGCTACCTCGTCGGCGTCTCGACATTCAACAGCCCAAGCCAAAAGTACGCGCGAGACTGGTCCCAGTTCTCTCTCGGTGCCACGCACGCTCTAGGCACCGGAAAAATGTCCGCAACCGCCAACGCCTCAACCAGCGGCCAAAACCCGCAATATTGGCTGGCCCTAAGTTACCAATACGATTTCTAAACAAGAGGACCTAAATCATCCCCTCTCCGCCACAAAGTGGGGGAGATGGAGGGACCCAATCGCAACGCGATTGGGAGGGTGAGGTGGTGGTCTTTACTCAGCCCCGTGTTTCTTCCTCGTATGCCCCGGCCCAATCCCAACGTCTCGCCCCAAAAGGCTCAACCTTCCAAGAATGCACAGCGAGCACTCCCCCGTATCCTCATCCACGCAAGGCTTATCCGGATAAAGCAGGTAATCTCCGCGATACTTCTTTGGCGTATTATTGGGCATAAACACATTCGCCCCGCGCTGAAGCACCAAATTCCGCCCGCTATGGTCTGGAAACACCGCATCGAACGCCGTCGTCGCCGGAATATGAGCATCCTGATTAAACAGACGCAACACCGCCACCGCCACAAAGAACATATCCGTATCATCCCTGTAAGCATTGGCGGAGTCGGCAAGCGGCGTGTCAGGGTGCGGAATAAACGGCCCAATCCCAATCATGTCGAGATCCATCTCTTTGCACATCTGAATATTGCGCGCCAAAATCTCGAGTGTCTCTCCCGGCACGCCGATCATAAACCCACTCCCCACCTGCGCCCCGACTTCCCTTAGCGCCTGCAAACACCCAAGCCGTTCCTCAAGCGTGCAGTCCGGATGCAGTTTTTCAAATAGAACCGGATCGCTGGTCTCAAACCGAAGCAAATACCGATCCATCCCGCACTCGCGCCAATAGGCATAAACATCCTTCGGCCTATTCCCGCAAGAAAGGGTCACAGCAAGCGGCGTTTCCTTCTTGATGCGTCTGACAATCTCCCCAATCCGCTTGTTCTCCTCAGGTGAATTAGCCTCTCCCGACTGAAGCACAATGGTCGTCTGCTGCCACTCCGGCATTTGCTTGGCGACTTCCAATATTTCGTCGGCCTCAATCCGATAGCGGTTGACCTTTGTATTAGGCGCGCGAATCCCGCAGTAAGCGCATTTGTTCCCACAAATGTTAGAGAACTCCACGATGCCCCGCAGAAAAACCTCATCGCCCATAATCTCCTTGCGCACCTCGTTCGCACGTGCAAAAAGAGCCTCACGCTCATCTGGAGGCGTTTTCAAAAGGGCTAAAATATCGCCCAATTCCTTTGGATTGCTGCACTGCATTAAAGCGACTTCCTCATGGCGACTAAGCGTATGGACAAACCGATTTTTCAGGACGTAGTGTATCGCCGGTCATTGAGATTGAAAACAATTCAGTATTGCTTGCTCCCAGTGACGCAGTCACCACGAGAAAAATCATAATTTGCGGGAGATAAAGAGATGGTAGAAGATATTTGCGATACCTCGGCGCCCTGGCTCGATGATAATCGCCTAAAGCAAATCCTTGCCAAACACACGGGCGAGGACCCCATCAAGATCCGCGAGGTTTTTGCAAAAGCGCAACAGATGAAGGGGCTAAGTCTTGAAGATGTCGCGATCCTCTCGCACGTCAAGAACCCCGATTTGGTTAGCGAGCTTTTCTCAATCGCGAGAAAAATCAAGGAAGAGATCTATGGCCGCCGCGTGGTGTTCTTCGCGCCGCTTTACGTCTCAAATCTCTGCTCGAACGAATGCGTCTACTGTGCCTTCCGCAAAGGCAACCGTAGCCTCGTGCGCCACTACCTGACGCAAGAGGAAGTGAAACGCGAAACCGTTGCGCTGCTCAATCAGGGCCACAAGCGCGCGCTCATCATCGCGGGCGAAGCTTACCCCGGCGGTTTGCAATACATTCTCGACAGTATTGAATCGATGTACTCGGTCAAAACCGAGCACGGCGAAATCCGCCGCATTAACGCCGAACTCGCGCCGATGAGCGTCGATGAGTTCAAGCGCCTCAAAGCCTCGAACATCGGCACCTACGTCTGCTTCCAGGAAACCTACAACCGCGAAGCCTACAAAAAGTTCCACTTGCGCGGCAAAAAAGCCGATTACGAATGGCGCGCCTCCGTTATGGACCGCGCGATGCTCGCAAAGATCGACGACGTAGGCTTGGGCGTTCTTTTCGGCCTCGCCGACTGGAAGTTCGAGCTTCTCGGCCTCATGAGCCACGTAGCGCACCTCGAACAGCGCTTTGGCGTCGGTTGCCACACCATCAGCTTCCCGCGCATCGAGCCCGCCAACGGCTCCGAAGTTTCCGAAAATCCGCCCAACAAGGTCTCGGATGACGACTTCAAAAAGATCGTCGCCATCATGCGCCTCGCGGTTCCCTACACGGGCATGATCATGTCCACGCGCGAAACCCCCGAAATGCGCAAATTCACACTGGACCTCGGCGTTTCCCAGATTTCCGCCGGAAGCCGCACGGACCCCGGCGGCTACAGCGACGACATCGGCAAGGACAACGGCCAGTTCTCTCTCGGCGATTGCCGTACGTTGGAGGAAGTGGTTCAAGCCCTCTGCAAAGATGGCATGGTCCCGTCGTTCTGCACCGCGTGTTACCGCTTGGGCCGAACGGGCGCAGACTTCATGGACCTGGCCAAGCCCGGCCTCATCAAAGAAAACTGCGCACCGAACGCCATCAGCACCTTCTGCGAATATCTCGAAGACTACGCCTCGCCCGAAACCAAAAAGCTGGGCCTAGTCGCTGTCGAACGCGAGATCGAAGGCCTGACCCCGAAGGGACAGCAAATCGCTCGCGAGTTAATCAAAAAGGTACAGGGCGGCAAGCGCGACGTGTTCTGCTAGAGCAATTGTACCGACATTAAAGCGCGATCCGCACTAATACACCCAACCGTCATCCCCGCGAAGGCGGGAATCCCATTTGTTGTACTTCTCCCCCTCTGGGGGAGAAGACTACGCCTCACCCGAAACCAAAAAGCTAGGCCTAGTCGCTGTCGAACGCGAGATCGAAGGCCTGACCCCAAAAGGGACAGCAAATCGCTAGCGAGTTAATCAAAAAGGTACAGGGCGGCAAGCGCGACGTGTTCTGCTAGAGCAAATTGTACCGACATTGAAGCACGATCCGCACTAAAACACCCAACCGTCATCCCCGCGAAGGCGGGGATCCCATTTGTTGTATTTCTCCCTCTGTGGGAGAAGGTGGTGGTGAGGAGGAAACCACGAAGCGAGTTCTTCCGCACCGCACAAAATAAACGAGGTGACATCTAGAATCGTTGACTCCCCCCACAACTCC
>CAZLIG010000032.1:1546-14811 GCA_964559415.1 uncultured Rhodospirillaceae bacterium | reverse complement strand
GTTTAAGAAGGCGAAACCCATAAAGACCATTCTGTTCCAGAAACTCCCTTTCACTCATGCGCTTAAGGAAATCGACAAGCTCGGCCTGCGCATCGCGGAAAATTGTTGTGTGACCGGTCAAATCCAAGCGATCAATTTCATAAAGGTTCTTAAGCCCGAGAAGATTCATCAGATGCGTGCGGAACGCATTAACGGCTTTTTGCTCGATATAGGGAGGCTCCGGAAGCTCCGGCACGTCTTTAAGAAACTGAAGCTTTGACTCTTGCGTGGCGTCGCGCAACGAACGGGAAATAACCCCGGCATAACGCAAGCGGTCAAGCGTTGAGTTGATCAATTCGTCAAGTGCCGCCCTGTTGGTCTGCAAGTAATGGCTCGGCCTGCGCTGCGCCAAGATAAGCCCGAGGATTGAACGATAAACTGACGCCTTTTTTTCCAACGCTTCCGGATCCATCTCATTGCCGTTCAGCGCCACCGAGGCATCCTTAAGGTCGATCCCAAACCAGGCCCAAAGAGCGTCTCCGATGCTGTTGATTTCTCCAAACCCCGGGCGTGCAAGGAGCGGTGTATTGTTAAGATAGTCGAGAACGATCTTCTTGCGGGCTTCGCGTGTATCAGGACCGTCCAGATAGATGCGAAAAGATGCCGAAGCAAGCTGACGAAGCTTTTCAATCACATTGCCGGTCTTGCCTAGCGGAGAGAACCGGAATTTCTCAATCTGGGTCGCGAGCGTACTGCCGCCCCCTTCGGCCGTTCTCAAGAAGCTCACGGTTTTCAACGTAAAGCAGCGTGCGAACAAGCAGCGGCGGTATGCTCTCAAAATTCTCGAAAATGTGATTGGGATAGGAAGCGGTATAGATTTTTTTGCCGGAAGCATCGAAAAGCGTTAGCCCTGCAGTCGCTTTGGGATGGTAGATGGGATAGATGCCGCGCCGTAAAAGATCTGTATAAGCCTCGGACCCACGAGCTTGCTCGACCACTGCAAAATCACCGGCAAGCAGCGTCTTGGCATAGAACGGCAGATAAGTGTAGCCGAGCCTTTCATTGTACGGCCCCGCCTTGGGATACCTCATATGCTCGTTCGGACCCGGCTTCATCTCGAAGGAAATTTGCTTGTCATACCACGAAAACCACCGTGCTTGCACCGCCGAGGTCTGCATCTCCCGGAACGCGAACACTCCCGCTATAAAGCTCAGCGTAAAAAATACGACCCACGGGTAAAGCCAGAAAGACCTCGGCTTTGGCTTCCGCCGAGTACTAACGCGTCTTGGAACCAAAGGATGTCGTGGATATCTCGGTCGATGAGCGCGCATTCCTCTTTAAGCCCCCAGAATGTTGCGCACTTTTTGGAGTATCTCCGTACGGGCAACTTCGGTCTGGGACTTGGCGGCCATCTCTTTTACGACAACTGTCCCTTTCGCCTGCTCATCCCCCCCTAACAGAAGCACAACCGGAATACCGGATTTATCGGCATACTTGATCTGCTTGTCGAGCTTCGATGGCTCAAGCCAGTTTTCGACGCGAAGTCCGGCGGCCCGAAGGTCCATCGCCAAGGAAAGATAGGAAGCGCTTAAGTCAGGATCGAGCTGGGCAATCAACACCTGCACCGCAGGCGGAGCCGACGGCAAAAGATCGCTATCGCGCAGAACGTCAAACAACCGAGTAAGTCCAATGGATATCCCCACGCCCGGAAGCTTTGAACGCGTGTAGTGGCTTGCAAGATCTTCATAGCGACCGCCAGAACAAACGCTGCCGAATTCGGGATGCGCATCGATGGTCGTTTCGTAAACAGTGCCTGTGTAATAATCGAGTCCTCGCGCAATAGAAAGGTCGAGGCGCGTTCTGTTTTCCGGAACGCCGAGTGCGCGCAAAGACGAAACCATCTGTGCAACTTCTTCGACGCCCTGCTTGAACATGGGATCATCGACGGGGAGAACTCTAAGCTCTGCAAGGATTTCCTCTTTCGAGCCTTTGTGCCCCGTCAGTCGAAGCATATCCTCGGCCGCCTTATCGGAAAGCCCCAGCGCCGTTATGCTCTCCTTCACCTTGGTCGCACCGATTTTGGCCAGCTTGTCGATCTCGCGCAAAATCAGCTTTTGCTTTTCCTCGTCCGCAACTCCTGAGCCGGAAAGTAACCCCCGCAAAATCTTGCGATTGTTGAAGTGGATTGTGAAGTCTCCGATCTTCAACTCCTCAAAAACCTGAACGATGATAGCCGGAAGCTCGGCGTCATAGGCCGGACTAAGCTTGTCCTTGCCTATGATGTCGATATCGCACTGATAGAATTCGCGGAAACGGCCTTTTTGGGCGCGCTCTCCCCGATAAACACGCTGCATCTGGTAACGGCGGAATGGAAACGCAAGCTCACGTTCGTGCTCGGCAACATAGCGCGCCAAAGGAACCGTCAGGTCGAACCTCAACGCGAGATCGGCTTCGTGGCCTTGCTGAAGTGCGCCGGTGGATTGAACAAAATAGACCTGCTTCTCGGTCTCGCCGCCCGACTTGGTCAAAAGCACGTCCTTGAGTTCAAAAACCGGTGTCTCGATTCGCACGAAACCAAAACGTTCGTATCCCCGTTGAATGGTTTCGAACATATGCTTAAAAATCTGCTGTTCGCGCGGAAGGAGTTCCAAGGTTCCTGAAGCGGTGCGCGGCGTAATCATTGACTCCTGACTTTCTTTAAGTATCTGAAAAAGGCCTTCTTCTAAGACCTACATCGCGATTATACAGCCCCTACCGGAAAATTCTCCCCAAATTTGGCTCATTAAGTATTCGGACGAAACACCCAATCCGCATAGTTCACATTGGCATTCGAACACGCGGTCTGCGCGGCGGTCACAGAGACCGGAAGCGTCTGGCGAGAGCCATTAACATAAATGGCCACCAAACCCGGCAAAGAAGCAACATTGGAGTTCCGTACAACTGCATTAATGCAGTATCTTCTGTTCATCAAACCTTCTATGGCAAATAAAGGAACGTCAGCCGTTGCCACTCCCGCCCCCTCTTCACTAAAAACGCAACGCGAGCTCGGCGTTCCATCCACCTTCCAACCGCATATATAAAGGGATCGATGGGGCGAAGAGGAGTAGTGCGGATTGGTTGACCGGCCGAACGGCGCGTCAACAACCCACGTCGAACTGACTTGGATGGAAACCTGGCTGGGAAGCGCGCCTATCGTCGCAAGAGTCGCCATTGTCTCTGTTGTGCCAGTCGTCGGAATTGAGGCCCTTCCCGATGCATAACCGCGCACGTTGTTGGAAATCGTCTGAAGCAACTCCGTAAACTCGGCCTGCTTGGAGTTTTCGTTCATGTTCCGAGCGACCGTCCACACGCCACTCATGACCAGCGCAAAAATGAAGAGAACGATGCCCATCTCGGTCATCGTGAATCCGCGCATACGAGGCGTTAGTATCAGACGTCTATCCATTCTCGTCTCCCGGCTTTGAAATCTGCAGGAGTGTAGCGCGAATTAGTTAATGATTATGAACGCCCGGAAGGAATGATCCGATTAATAACCGTTCACAAGCAAGCTCTTAAGCATCTTCATTTCCTCAAGAGCACGCCCTGTTCCCAAAGCGACGCAAGAAAGCGGGTCTTCTGCGACCGAAACCGGCAGTCCCGTGGCATGGCGCAAAACGAGATCCAGATTGCGAAGCAACGCGCCGCCGCCGGTCAAAACAATGCCTTTGTCCACAATATCCGCAGCAAGCTCGGGGGCGGTGTTCTCCAGGGCAACCTTAACGGCTTCAAGAATCGCGCTGACAGGTTCGGCAAGGCTCTCCGCGACTTGCCGCTCCGTAATAACAATTTCCTTCGGCACGCCGTTCATGAGATCGCGCCCCTTGATCTCAGAGGTGCGTCCTTCTCCGTCCTCTGGGGGACAAGCGGAACCGATTTCCTTCTTGATGCGTTCTGCCGTGCTTTCGCCGATGAGGAGATTGTGATAGCGGCGGATATAGTTGATGATCGCTTCGTCAAGCTTGTCGCCGCCAACGCGCACGGAACGCGAATAAACAATGCCGCCAAGCGAAAGTACGGCAACCTCGGTCGTTCCGCCACCGATATCAACAACCATCGAACCTGTTGGCTCGGTAACGGGCAGCCCGGCGCCAATAGCGGCAGCCATGGGTTCTTCAATCAAAAATACGCGGCGCGCCCCGGCAGACTCCGCCGACTCCTGAATCGCACGGCGTTCAACAGCAGTCGATCCGGATGGCACGCAGATGATGATCTGCGGGTTCGTGAAGCTGCGGCGATTGTGAACCTTGCGAATGAAATGCTTGATCATTTCCTCGGCGACTTCGAAATCGGCAATAACGCCGTCGCGCATTGGCCTGATCGCCTGAATATTTCCGGGCGTCCGGCCCAGCATGAGCTTGGCCTCATCGCCGACCGCGAGCACGTGGCGTTTACCTTTGCTGTAGGCAATGGCGACAACCGAGGGTTCGTTAAGAACGATACCCCGACCCCTGACATAAACGAGGGTGTTGGCCGTCCCGAGATCGATCCCCATATCGGCCGAAAGAAAGCCTAACATATTGGAAAGCATATACTAATACCTGCAGCGTAAGATTCGTTGCACCAAAAACTGATCGACTCTTCTGGCACCGTAACATGTTTAACGCAAGTATTATCTTGTAGCGGTATGTGCGCAGCGCAAGAGCCCCTCCACAAACCTTCAACCACCAGTAAGCAATGTTCTAACTTTTGTTTCTTTTTTTTATAATAATATGTCTAATTCATTCGATTTGTTGACAGAAATATCAAAACAAAAGAAAATTCATGAGAAGGATTTCATTTCTGTTCCTATTGGGGATTACATGAAAACGAGTCTGAAATAAATTCAAAAGGAACTTATTGAGGCGGGACATGGCCTTATGGCCTCTCTCAACCCAGCAACGCAGCAGCGCGAAAATGGTCGCAAAGAGGTCCGCGCAAAAAGAGAGAAACTTATGAGCGACAAACAGCGTGCTTTCCGCACCAACCCGAAGAACACCTGCAGCTAAGCATCCTTGGGATTACCCCTGGCTTAACCGTAACCCTCTTGTCAAAGCTCGTTTGTTGCAGGAAAGTTACGCGCGGCTTGCTTTTTGGGCTGCAAAAGGGGTAATCGTTCTGCCTTATGCGCTATGAGTGCTATAAATTGGAATTGCGTCCTGTTCGGGGCCCCTTCTGAAACAGAAAATGCCATGGGAGAAAAGCTTGAGCAAACAGCCTAAAGCCAAGCCGACTGCAGAGCCGCGCGGAAATACAATCGCCCAAGTCTGCGAAGTCGAAGCGGAGGACGTAAAGGTCGCTCCGGGCGGAAGGCCTATGACTCCCCTGCTCGACGAAATTAATGTTCCGGCCGATCTGCGCCGCCTGAAGCCCGAGCAGTTACAACAGGTTGCGACCGAATTACGCGCCGAAACAATCGATGCGGTATCCGTCACAGGCGGGCATTTGGGCGCTGGACTTGGGGTTGTCGAACTGACAGTAGCCCTGCACTATGTGTTCAACACACCGGAAGACATCGTCATCTGGGACGTAAGCCACCAGGCCTACCCCCACAAAATTCTGACGGGGCGCCGGAACCGCATCCGCACCTTGCGGCAAGGCGGGGGGCTTTCGGGGTTTTGCAAACGCAGCGAGAGCGAGTATGACGCTTTTGGCGCGGGACACAGCTCGACCTCTATTTCCGCCGCCTTCGGCTTTGCCGTTGGACGCGACTTCAAGGACAAGAAAAACAACGTGGTGGCGGTCATCGGAGATGGCTCCATCAGCGCGGGAATGGCTTACGAAGCCCTGAACAACGCAGGCGCATCGAAATCTCGCCTCATCGTGATTTTGAACGACAACGATATGTCGATTGCTCCTCCAGTGGGTGCGATGAGCTCCTATTTGTCGCGCATTGTCTCCTCGAAGGAATATCGCGGGCTTCGATCCGTCGCGAAAGAATTTGCGAAGCTCTTCCCGCGCCGCCTGACCGAAGCCGCCCGAAAGGCCGAGCACTATGCCCGGGGGCTGGTCACTGGAGGCACGCTTTTCGAGGAACTCGGATTCTATTACGTCGGCCCTATCGACGGGCACAACTTGGATCATCTGGTACCCGTCCTTGAGAATGTAAGAGACGATCCGCAAGGTGGCCCCGTGTTGATCCACGTGGTCACTGAAAAAGGCAAAGGATATCAACCCGCCGAAACCGCCGCCGATAAGCTTCACGCAGTTCAGCCCCGTTTCAATATCGTCAAAACCGAAGAGGAAAAGGCAAAGGAAACGCCGAAGAAGACCGTCCCGACGTACACCAAAATCTTCGCGAAAGCATTGCTGGCCGAAGCCGAACACGACGACAAAATTTTGGCTGTAACGGCTGCGATGGCGGCAGGTACCGGACTCGATCTTTTTGGCGAAAAATATCCTGACCGCTTGTTCGACGTAGGCATTGCAGAACAACACGCAGTCACGTTCTCTGCGGGATTGGCCTGCGAAGGCTACAAACCCTTCTGCGCCATCTACTCAAGCTTTATGCAGCGCGCATACGACCAACTTGAACACGACGTCGTTTTGCAAAAGCTGCCGGTTAGATTCATTCTGGATCGCGCGGGCCTCGTCGGCGGAGACGGCCCGACCCACGCGGGATCGTTCGACTTGGCCTTTCTCTCTTGTCTGCCGGATATCGTCATCATGTCCCCTTCCGACGAAGCGGAATTGACACACATGGTGGCCACTGCTGCGGCAATCGATAATTTGCCCTCGGTCATCCGTTATCCGCGCGGCGAAGGCGCAGGGATTACAATTCCGGTTCGCGGCACCGTTCTGCCAATCGGCAAAGGCAGGATCATCGAGGAAGGAACCAAGGTTGCCATACTCAATCTCGGCGCGCGCCTCGCGGAATGCCGCAAGGCAGCCGCGATCTTGGACTCGCGGGGGATCAGCACCACAATTGCGGATATGCGGTTTGCCAAGCCGCTTGACCTCGAACTCATCACGAAGTTGGCAACGGAACACGAAGTCATCATCACAATCGAAGAAGGTTCTGCCGGAGGGTTTGGTAGCCACGTCCTCCATCATCTGGCTAACGCCGGAGCCATGGATCACGGCATAAAAATCCGCTCGATGACCCTGCCCGACATCTTTCAGGAACAAGACGCGCCCTATAAGCAATATGAAAAAGCTGGATTGAATGCCACGCACATCGTCGCTAAGGCTTTGGAAGCCCTAGGAGCAGACGAAAAGCAGGTTGCCGCAGCCATAGCATAAGCTTAATCTTGACGTCAGATTGACAAATTCCGGTTGCAAAAGAGCGTCTGCATTCGACAGACAATGGTAAAGGACAGAACATGAAATTCTCTTCGCGTCTTCTGGTTGTCGCAGCCTTACTCGCAACGATAGTCCCCGGCGCCGCTCGCGCCGAATCTGCTGCCCAAGGCGTCGTCCGTGGTTTTTACTCGCAGCTCGTCTCCACAATGAAACAGGGACAGCCCCTTGGATTTGAAGGCCGTTATAAGAAACTCGCCCCTGCGGTGCAGGGAGCGTTCAATCTGCCTCTGATGACCCGCATGGCGGTCAGTTCGAGCTGGAGCGGCGCTTCGGAGAAAGAACAGAAAGATCTCGTGGCTGCTTTCTCCAACTATAGCATTTCAACCTACGCAAATCGTTTTGCCGCCTATGACGGCGAAGAATTTACCGTCGTCGGAGAAAAGGTTTCGGGCAAGGATGTGGTCGTCGAAACCGTTTTAAAACCGAAAGAAGGCGAGGCCGTCCAGCTGAACTACCTGATGCGGCCCGATGTAAAAGGCAAATATCGCATCGTCGATGTCTATATGAATGGCACGATCAGTGAGTTGGCAACGCGCCGAAGCGAATTTTCCTCTATCGCGCGCCGCGAAGGCATCCCTTCCCTGGTCAATACGCTTTCGGAAAAAGCCAAACAAATGGCCTCGGCCGCGAACTTATAGTATCTACGCAACGTCCGCGCCGACAAGCATCCCCTGAAATCGACCGGCTTCCACCTATATCACCTCCGTTTCCGGAGCAGCAGGCCCTAGTCTCCCGTCCAAGCGGGAAGCGAATAAGTTTTTCCTAAAACCGCCTTTTTTTAGTGTATACCTTCCGGCGTTAACTTTAACCGTGCTAAGCGATGTTACGCCACCTCATTTCTGTCACTTTAATCGTGCTCCTGGCCAACTTCGCCGTCTGGGCCGCCGTAAACCAAAGCGTTTCCGAGCGTGCGTGGGGCGGGGTAATCAATGGCGTCTCCTATTCGGGCTACCAGGCGGGAGACACAGAAAATCACCTGTCTGACGATGACATCGGCAAGGACATGAAAATCCTCGCGGGCCAAGCATCGTCGATCCGCACCTATGGCGTGAGCGATGGTTTGGACCGCATCGCCAGTATTGCGGGCAAACACGGAATCGATGTCAACCTCGGTGTATGGCTTTCTCCCGACGACGCGCATAACCAGGAAGAACTTGCGCGCGCGCTCGCAGTCGCGCGTGCGAACCCGAATGTAAAGAGGTTGATTGTCGGCAACGAAGCTTTGCTTCGCGCAGACGTGACGATTGATCAGCTCATCAATTACATCGAGACCGCAAAAAGACAAATCAACATCCCGGTAACGACCGCCGAGCCATGGCATGTATGGCTTAAGTACCCCAAGCTTGCGGATACAGTCGATTTCATCACCGTCCACATCCTCCCCTACTGGGAAGGAGTTCCGGCAGACGGAGCCATAAACTACGTCACGTACCGCTACCGCCAGCTTGCAACCGCCTTTCCGAACAAGCACATCTACATCGGCGAAGTCGGATGGCCGAGCGACGGGCAATGGGTTAAAGGCGCTGAACCATCGTTGATTAATCAGGCAAAGTTCATTCGCGATTTTCTTAATATCGCAAGCACAGAAAGACTGGATTATTCCATCGTCGAGTCATTCGACGAGCCATGGAAGCGAAGGATTGAAGGAACGGTCGGGGCGCATTGGGGCCTTTGGGATCATAATGGCAAAGTCAAATTCAAGATGAGTGGCTCGATTGCCGAATCTTCGCGATGGTTGCAAGGTTATCTCATCGCCTCGCTGCTCGCGCTTTTTCCGATCCAATGGTTCGTACGCCGCAAACAGTACCTGAACTTCAAAGGGCAGTTGTTTTACGCAGGACTCATTCAGGTTGTCGCAAGCGTATTCGTTTGGGCGATCATGGCAGCAATCGCAGAACGAATTCTGAGCAGCAACATGGTCGCCTGGGTCGTGCTGCTGGGGGCGCAGGTGGTCTTGCTTGCCCTTCTTTTGGTGGATGGTTTTGAGCTGGCGGAAGTTCTCTGGACACGCTCGCGCCGTAGGCACTTCGAACCCTATAAGGACTGGGTTCCCCCAGCCGATGCGCCCAAGGTTTCAATCCATTTGCCGTGCTACAACGAGCCTCCCGAAATGGTCAAACAGACGCTCGATGCGCTGGCAAAACTCGACTATCCGAACTTCGAGGTACTCGTTATCGACAACAACACCAAGGATGATGCCGTTTGGAAACCCGTGGAGGCTTACTGCATCGAACTCGGCCCGCGTTTCAGATTTTTTCACTTACCGAAGTGGCCAGGTTATAAAGCGGGCGCATTGAATTTTGCGCTAACTCAGACTGCGAAGGATGCTGCGGTTGTCGGCGTTATCGACAGCGACTATGCGGTAAGCCCTAACTGGCTGACGGCCACAATCCCCTACTTTACGAAGGCTGAAGTTGCCTTTGTTCAAGCGCCCCAAGATTACCGCGACGAAAACGAAAACGCCTTTAAGCGTATGTGCTACTGGGAATATGCGGGTTTCTTCCATATCGGCATGGTTCAGCGCAACGAACGCAACGCGATTATTCAGCACGGCACAATGACTCTCATCCGCAAGACAGCCTTGCAGACTTCAGGCGGTTGGGCCGAGTGGTGCATCTGCGAGGACGCCGAGCTTGGATTAAGATTGTTCGAAAGCGGCTACGAGGCTGTTTATATGAACGCTTCGCTCGGCAAAGGACTGATGCCGGATAACTTCAGCGCCTACAAATCCCAACGCTTTCGCTGGGCCTACGGCGCGGCACAAATCATAAAACGCCACTGGCGCGCACTTGCCGAAGGCAACCGCCTGACGCAAGGGCAAAAGTATCACTTCATCTCGGGCTGGCTGCCGTGGTTCGCCGACGCGGCGCATATCGTCTTCGCCGTAGCCGCGATTTTATGGTCATTGCTCCTGCTTTTTAAGCTTGTGGAGTTTCCTCCCGCCGTATTCCTCGTGCCGACGCTTAGCGTCTTCATATTTAAGGTGGCCGCCGCTTTTCTGCTTTACCGTGCTCGCCTGACGTGCGGTTGGCGCGACCGCTTGGGCGCGGCCATAGCAGGAATGGCATTGTCTCACGCCGTGGCGAGAGCGATGTGGCAAGGAATGTTTACCTCAAGCAAGCCTTTCTTCCGCACGCCGAAGTGCGCGGGCAGAGCGCGCGCATTGCAAGCCTTACTGATGGCATGGGAAGAAGCCATGCTTCTAATCCTTTTGATTGCCTGCGCAGTTGCCATTCTTTGGAAATTTGAACCGCAAAACCGCAATGCCGACTTATGGGCGGGAATGATGTTGGTTCAGACCCTGCCCTATTGGGCGGCTGTTATTCTAGCAACAGTCAATGCACTCCCAAAAAAAGAAAGCGCATGAATGGCTGCGCCTCGCCTATGGCTTGAACGCCACCCCAACCTGGTCTTTGTCTCGGCAATAGCCGCTGGGCTAGTCGTCCCTTACGTCGACCGCTCCCCCAACTGGATCGTAATGACGCTGCTGGCCGGAATGATATTCTTCGGCTGTGCAAAAATCTCTCTGACAGAACTGAAAGAGATCCGGGCATCAACAGGTCTGTGGTTCTATGGCGTGCGCTACCTTCTGGCGCCTGCCCTAACTTTCTTCGCTCTAAAAGAAATCAATTTCCCGGTAGCCGCCGCCGCGCTACTGATTCTTGTAGCTCCCGGAGGCATGGCCGCTCCCGCCATCACGGCACTGATAAAAGGTAACGTTGTCTTTAGTCTCATTGTGACGGTCGCAAGTAATGTGCTGTTCGTGCTATTGGCGCCGCCTTACCTGAAAATAGTGCTTGGGCAAGAAATTCCGATCAACGGAATCTCGTTGTTCGTTAATCTTTTATGCATGGTCGCAGCCCCTCTTACCGCCTTCGGCATCTTGCGCTGGCGTTGGCCGCGAGCCGTGACTCCAATTAAAACCTTTGGCTCGTCATGCACCGTCGTCCTTGTCTTCCTCACAATCATGGTCGTCGTCGCCAAGCTCAGATCGCAGATTTTTGCAAATCCGCTGTTTGTCGTAACGGGATTCTTCTGGATCGCGGCAATATATGCGCTAAGCTATCTGGTCTTCGGCTGGGCACTGGGGAAAAGAGAGCCTCTCGCCATCCGGAAAGCCATGGGCATGACCTCGGGCGTCAACAACATCGCCCTCGCCATCGTCCTGTCGGTTTTATATTTTCCGCTAAAGGTTCAACTACTCATGATCATAGGTGAGGTCGTCTGGATTCTCGGCATCCCCGCATTCAACCTATTCATCTCGCGCGTATCCAAGGAGAACATTGAGCGCTCCCCCTAAAACGCATAGTCGAACTCAACCGAGTTATTGGAGCCGGCTCCCGGATAGACATTACGGGAGCACAGATATTCGCCCCAAGTGGAAGTGCCATTCATATCCAAAAGGATTTTCCATCCCTTGGGCAAGGCGTCGGGAGTCCTTGTAAATCCGCCGGACCTAACTACGAGATTAGTGGGGCAGCCTATTTGCCCCACTTGGCAGCTCGTCCCCTGTAGAACCAGCGTCAGACACGCCTTCATATCTGGAAGATCGAAAAAAGAGAGTCTGACAACCCGAGCAGCCTGAGCCCTGACGGAAAATCTTTTTCCCCATGGAGTTCTGGCATAATCCACATTAGAAACGTCCCTGTATTCCGCAGGAACAACACCATTCCCGTAGAGGGACGAGGTAATGATAACACCCGTGGTTGCAAACGGCTGCCCCTGACGCCAATCTAAAATGTTCTGCTTGATTGTCTGAAGCTGGTTGACGGCCTCAAGATTTGTCGTCCCCTCCCTCACGTTTGAGGAAATCACCCATATGCCGGACAACACCAAACCGATGACTGCGAGCACAATGGCAGTTTCTGTAAGAGTAAAGGCCTTCGCCCGACGAGAAACAGCATTCAACATGACAAATACCTTTTTTAGCCGCTGACCCGGAAGTACCAATCTATAGTGCCGCCCGAAGGGCTACAGCTCGTTGTTGCGGTCGGAAAGAGGACCGCATTTCCCGTTGTGACCGCCGTTGTATCGCTGTTAACATTGATCTGTATAAGGTGCATCCCCGCAAATTCCGAAGACGTATCCATAAGGAGCTTGATGCACTCCTCCCTCGGTACGCCCTCGAACCGAACGACCATTTTGACCGGATTGGTTTCGCACATATAAACGCGGGAGATACCTCTCCATGGATTTCTTACAACGCCTCCAACAACCATGCTCGGCGGAAATATCTGCGTGCCCATCTGGGTCAAACTCGATTTGACCGAGCATACGCCAGTCGCCGTAAGTGGACGACCGCCATAATAGCTGCGAACATTATTGACGATGAGATTGATCTCGTCTTTTGCTCGCGCCACCTTTTGTTTGGCTTGGAGAGGGCCGGATGCCGACCAAATTGCGGCAACAATGGCGGCGATAACGCCCAAGACGACGGTCATCTCCGCCAGCGTAACGCCTCGCCGGAACCTCTGGGAAGGAATGCTTTCGCGCAAAACTACCTCCGTTTTGTCCCACATTAGACCTTCCGTCTTAAAGCTTCGTCAACGTCTGTCCCTCAAGCCTCCACGTGGCTTCGACAGCACGATCGTCTTCGCGGTCAGGATACATGATATAAAGCGAGTTACCCTTTACGCGGGCTTGGTACTCACGCGTGCAGCTATTGAGCTCAAGCAGCTTTCCCCCGGCCCCGCTCAGAACAAGCACGAAGTTCCTGTACGGGCAAACGGCGGAGTCCTGAACATTGAATACCGTAATGACAACAGCATCTTCATTGCCAAGCTCGTAGGCCTTCGAAACGCCGATGATCGACGGCTGATCATCGGCACGAAGAACCTGCTGGCCGTTGACCGAAACCGTATAATGCCTGTCGGCCCCGCCCCCCATATCGGTAACGTCGATATGGCCGAAACGGCTGAAGGTAATCCTCGACCCGCCGTTGAGAGGTGGCGTCTGCTCCTGATTGATCT
>CAZLIG010000032.1:0-1536 GCA_964559415.1 uncultured Rhodospirillaceae bacterium | reverse complement strand
CTGGATTTGGATCGGGGGCGTATTCCTGCGGAACGGTCGGGATAGTTGTGGCTCCGATAACCTTCGGACTAGGCTGCGGGGGAGAAGCAGCCTTCTTTGTCTCCTCAATGGCTCGACGGGTTTTGGGTCCGATAATCCCATCCGGCTTCAACCCGTGCTCTCGCTGAAAACGCTTTATCTCGGCGACGGTCATGCCCATATTTTTGCCAGATCGAGTCTTGGAGGACTTTACCGCCTTCTTCTTTTTGCTCTTCTTTTTATGAACGCGATAAGAGGGTTTCCGAACTGTCTGGTCGGACTGAGGGGGCTTTGCCTCAGACTCCTCGACCGGCAAATCAAACTCGTTGCCTGTCGTCTGTGCGGATAGAAGAGGAACGTCAAAAGCAAAAACAAAGCCCACAAGGGCCACGGCGAAAGCCAATTTCGGAAATAGGTTTTTCATTTTAGGTTTTCGAGCTGTTCGTTACACTGCATGAGGTATTTGGGGTGCATTATTTTCCGATTCTCATTAGAGCACAATCGTTTATATTCCCTCAACACTCAGACAACGAGGTAGCTATCCCAATGAATTACAGGCATATTTTTCACGCGGGAAACCGCTGTGACGTCGTCAAGCACTCAATTTTGACGCTGCTCCTAAGGCGCTTAAGGGAAAAAGAAAAAGGTTTTGCCGTTCTCGACACACACGCGGGAACCGGCCTTTATGATCTGAACGACCCCCGCGCACAGAAAACCGACGAAGCCGCCCTTGGCATCAAAAGCCTTCTAAGCGCCGAGAAGATCCCTGCACTTTCCGACTATTATGATGTGCTGCGGAAACTAAACCCTCTTTGGACCGGTGATGGATTGGACGGCTTCCGCGTGTATGCAGGCTCGCCTCTCTTTACCTTTCATATGCTACGGAAGCAGGATCGGGAAATGGTCTGCGAGCTTCATCCCGAAGACGCGGAAGCATTGCGACTGCTAACTCCCGCCGACAAGCGTCTGCAAATCCATAGCCGCGATGGCTACGAAGCCCTAAGCGCCTTCTTGCCTCCTCCTGAAAAACGCGGCCTCGTACTAATCGACCCGCCGTATGAAAAACCCGATGAATTCGAAACTGTCTTCAAGCGCCTGGCCGAAGCCCACCGCCGCTGGCCGACAGGCATCTTTATGGTGTGGTACCCTATCAAAGACCGCCCCGCGATCTGGAATTTCCACGAAGCTCTGGCAGCCTCTGGAATCCCCAAAATCCTCCGCGCCGATTTCGTCTATGACGCAGAAACCCGCACCGACTTCCTTTCCGGCAGCGGCATGATCGTCATCAATCCGCCCTGGAAGCTCGATGAAGAACTGCGCGAGCTATTTTCCTCATTGCACAAAGCGATGAAAACGAACTATGCGGAGAATACCCTTTGCTGGCTCGCCAAAGGGTAGCCGCTACCTCGCTTTTCAACATCAACCCGTCGACGCGCAAAGATCGATAGATAGCGAAGTATGCTTACTTCTTCAGATCCGGCGGCAAAGCTTCGTAAGCCAGCTTAGTCACCGCCTCAC
>CAZLIG010000031.1:0-15310 GCA_964559415.1 uncultured Rhodospirillaceae bacterium | reverse complement strand
CGGGCGATGTTGCGGGCGCAAATTTCGGCAAGTTCGGGTTGGAGTTCTAGGCCCAGCCCTTTGATGCCGGGAATTCGGCAGGCGACGCACAGCATTGCGCCCCCTACCCCGCAACCGAGGTCGAGGATCGTGTCGGTTTTGGTCGCGGGGACGGCTGCGGCCAAGAGCACGGTGTCGATGGCGACTCGGTAGCCTTGCTTTGGCTGCTCCAACTGGACGCGGCGGTCGAGAAGGCCGTCTAGGGTAGTGGACGTTACGGGCATATCTTGCTTATGATCCCTTTGCTCAACAGATTCGCATTGTGTCCCATGTTTCGCGCTCTTGTCATCTTTTGTCTTGTTTTCATTGCTTCTCCGGCCCATGCGGGGCAGTCGGAGGCTCGGGAAGTGGCACGTCTTAATAACTGCCCGCCCAAGAAGATCGAGGTGGTGCAGAACTATCCGGGGAGCCTTGGGAAGACCGTTTATCGGGTGGCGTGTACGTTGCCCAAGATGGCGGGGGAGCAGAAGGGCGGGGCCGATGCGTTGCTAATTGAGTGTGAGCAGTCATTGTGCGCGTTGAAGAGGCCGATTGCGGAGGGGAAGTGACTCGTTAATGAGTCTTATGCCGCGCGGACGCGCGGCGCTGCCCCGCCTTCGCCGGGATGACGATTAGTTTTGTGGGCGGAAATTAGCCCCCTACCCCTTGGGCGGCGGTTTCGATAGAGTCGCGGTACTGATTCTTTTGGCAGCTTTTCCCTATGTCTCGTCCTTTGATCCGTTCGCGCAGCCGCAAGTCGCAGGCTTTGCTTCCTCGCTCTCTTTACGAGGGGCTTGCCCACTTTGTTCATATGGTTTTTGGCGGGGTCGTTCTTACGGCGGCTTTTTGCGTTGCTTTGGCTTTGGCGAGTTATGCGCCTAGCGATCCGTCCTTTAATTCGGCGGCTTCTGTCAGCAATGCGGGGACGGTGCATAATCTTTGCGGCGTTTGGGGAGCTTATGGGGCCGATGTGCTTTGGCAGCTTTTCGGGCTTGGGGCGTTCATTCTGCCGTTTGTGATCGGGGCTTGGGGGTGGAGGACAGCTTCGGACCGGGGCGTGGAAATGTTTTGGTGGCGCGTGCTTGCCACTTTTGGCGCCATGCTCTCGGCGAGCATTGCGTTTGCAGGGATGCGGCTGGCTTCGCCGAGGGGACTGCGGCTCGATGGGGCTTTGGGGAAGATTATCGAGCGTCCGTTGACCGAACTGCTTTATTTTTCGTGGGCCAATGTTGCGATTGCGCTGCTGTTTTCGATCTTCACCATTATCACGGTTTATCTTGCCTGCGCGTTGACGCCTGACGAATGGACGTTTTTGGGGCAGACGCTTCGGGCCTTTGCGGCTGCCGTGGCGGAGCAGGCGCGCAAGCTTGTTCATGGGCTATGGAGCTTGGTGCGCGGCCAACCCGAGGTGGATGATCTTGACCTTGAGGAGGACGGAGAGGAAGAGCTTCGCGAGTGCGACGGCGAAGAGGAAGCCGACGACAAGCCGAAGGCGGGCAAGAAAGAGCCTGAGCGCGACGAAGGCGACGACGAGGAAACGGAAAAGCCTGTCAAAGAGAAGAAGCCGATTGTCAAGCGCCCGGCAGCGACCGCGAGGCAGGCGAGACTGGCGTTGGATACAAACACCGATTATCCGCTTCCGCCGCTTGATTTTCTGCGGTGGCCCGAAAAGGGTAAAATGCAGGAGCTGGTATCCGAGGAGATGCTTGAGAATAACGCCAAGCTTTTGGAAACCGTTTTGCAGGACTTCGGCGTTCATGGGCAGATTTTGAAGGTCAGTCCGGGACCGGTGGTGACGCTTTATGAACTGGAGCCTTCGCCGGGGACACGCGCGGCGCGGGTGATTTCTCTGGCTGATGACATTGCGCGGAACATGAGCGCGGTTTCGGTGCGCGTGGCGGTTTTGCCGGGGCGCAATGTGATTGGCATCGAGCTTCCGAATACCAAGCGCGAGACGGTTTATTTGCGCGAGCTTTTGAGTTCGGCGGCGTATCACGAGACCAAGACCGTTCTGCCGCTGGTTCTGGGCAAGGACATTGCCGGGGGGCCGGTGATTACGGACCTGAGCAAGATGCCTCACTTGCTGATTGCAGGTACGACCGGGTCGGGTAAATCGGTGGCGATCAATACGATGATTTTGTCGCTGCTTTATCATCATACGCCGCAGAAGTGCCGGTTTATCATGATCGATCCGAAGATGCTGGAACTTTCGGTTTATGAAGGGATTCCTCATTTGCTCGCTCCTGTTGTGACGGAGCCGAAGAAGGCTATTTTGGCTTTGCGCTGGACCGTTCGGGAAATGGAAGAACGCTATCGCGCGATGTCCAAGCTTGGCGTGCGGAATGTCGAGGGATACAACGCGCGGCTGCGGCAGGCGGCCAAGACTGACGAGAACCTTATGCGCACCGTTCAGACGGGGTTCGACCGCGAGACGGGCAAGCCGATTTATGAGGAGCAGCCGCTCGATTTGACGGAGTTGCCGTTTATCGTGGTGATCGTCGACGAAATGGCGGACCTCATGATGGTGGCGGGGAAGGAAATCGAGGCGGCCATTCAGAGATTGGCGCAGATGGCGCGGGCGGCGGGCATTCACATCATCATGGCGACGCAACGGCCTTCGGTTGACGTTATTACCGGCACCATCAAGGCGAACTTTCCGACGCGCATCAGCTTTCAGGTTACCTCGAAGATCGACAGCCGGACCATTTTGGGCGAGCAAGGGGCCGAACAACTGCTTGGGCAAGGCGATATGCTTTATATGGCGGGCGGCGGGCGCATTACGCGCGTTCACGGGCCGTTGGTGCGCGATGACGAGGTTGAGCAGATCGTCAAGTTTCTCAAGGCTCAGGGAGAGCCGGAGTACTTGGACGAGGTTACCGAGGACGACGGGACGGCCATCGGCGAAGACGGCGGTGGCGGCGATATGTTCGGCGGCAATATGGGGTCGGGAGACAATCTTTACGACAAGGCGGTCGATATCGTTTTGCGCGAGCGCAAGGCTTCGACCTCGTTTATTCAGAGGCAGTTGCAGATCGGGTACAACAAGGCGGCCAATCTTGTCGAGCGCATGGAGAAGGAAGGGCTGATTGGGCCTGCTTCGGCCACCGGAAAGCGCGAGATTTTCGGGCGGAATTCCAAAGAGGAAGAATAGGGTTTTGGATCATGGGCAGTCTCTCCCGGAGTCGGCGCGCGAGGCAACTCGTTAAGGGGCATTTGGAGATTTGCCGGTTCGATCACTGGATCAAGAATATCTTTGTCGTTCCGGGGACGCTGGTGGCGTTGGCGTTTTTGCCGCAACCCGTGGACATGGCGCTCGTTGTGCGGTTTGCGGTGGGGTTGTTTGCCATCGGGCTGATTGCGTCGAGCAATTATGTGATTAATGAGGTGCTCGATGCGCCGTTCGACTTGAAGCATCCCGAGAAGCGGAAGCGCGCGGTGCCTTCGGGACGCGTTCATGTGCCTCTTGCGTATGTTCAGTGGATCGCGCTGATGGTTTTGGGGATGGCGGTGGCGCTGTCAATCTCGACGCCGTTTGCGATGAGCGCGGCCGCGCTGTGGGTGATGGGGTGTTTGTACAATATTCCGCCTGCGCGGATGAAGGATTTGCCTTATCTCGATGTGCTGAGCGAGTCGGTGAATAATCCGCTCAGGATGCTGGCGGGGTGGACCATCGTTAATCCCTCCGTTTTTCCCTCGACGAATTTGCTGCTGAGCTATTGGATGCTTGGCGGGTATTTGATGGCGCTGAAGAGGTTTGCGGAGTATCGCGATCTTGCGAACAAGAAGGTGGCAGGGGATTACCGGAAGTCGTTCAGGTTCTACACCGAGAACAGGCTGATGGTTTCGACGATGTTTTATGCGTCGGCGTCGATGCTGTTTTTGGGCGCGTTTATTATGCGCTACAAGATGGAGCTTATCCTGTCATTCCCGTTCATTGCGTGGGTGATGGCGCTTTATATGCATCTTGCGTTTAAGAAGGATTCCGCTGTGCAGGCGCCGGAGAAGCTTTATCGGGAGCGGGGGCTTATGGCTTCGGTTGCGATTTGCTCGGTGGTGATGGTGGCGCTGTTCTTTGTGAAGATACCGGAGATGGCGGCGTTTTTTGCGCCTACGTTGCCGACGAATTAGGCAGTTCCATTACGGCTCAGGGGGGGGGCCGCCTTTGATGTGCGGGTTTGCGCTCTTGTTGACGAACTTTCCCGCAGCGCCGACAGGTAGGGGTTTTTTCTCACCGGATATCGGAACCGATCAATCCGGCCTTCATCAACGTTGATCACGTAGTTGGGCGCGGAGAAGTATCCGAAAGCATCTTGTTCTATCGTCTCGCAATCTACGGCAGAACCCATGCTCAACGTCACGCAGTTATCCAGGTTTCTCTTGATACTGTTTTCGCCGCCGCTGACGACGTGCGAATTACCCCAGAATATCAGGCTGCGCCTGCCTTCGGCAGCGGATTGGTTGATGTAAGCGGCCACGGGCCGATCTTTGAGCCTTTGCTGCGCGAAAGCTTGGTGGGCCGATTTTTCGCACTCATAGGCAAGATAGTGAAGGCCTTTGTCTCGAAGAAAATCCGCGAAGCACTTCTTAACAAAAAAGGATGCATCTAATATCTTCGACCGTATTGTTGGATCTTTGTCGGCGGCGATAACTTGAATGCCTTCCGCCGACGCGTGATCAACGAGTTCTTTCGTGAGGCGATGGCGATTGTCGTCCACCTCTTTCATCGGGTGGCTTTCGTCCCAAGGCGAAGCGGCGGGGCCGGTCTTCGACCTTAGTGCGTCCAAACCAGCCTGCCTCGATTTGGGGCGCTCGATAAAGATTTGCTTGACGTTGTGGTTGGACAGCGTTTTCAGGATTTTCGGATCGGCAAGAAGGGCTTGAAAACGCATGTCGACGTGATTTCCGTCGCCAATCAAAATGAACTGAGCTTTGTCTACCGCGAGCACATGATTTAGCCCTTCCGCCACCCCCTCTCTCTGCCGATCGGTAAGCATCGCGTCGGGTACATAGTACGGCAAATACCATGAGGCTTTCTTGGCGCGGATCTTCTTAATCAGAAGCAGCCGTCCCTTAAGCACGCTATAGACGCAGACTGCTGCGGCTGCTGCATTAAACGAGTCCGGTGGAAACATGAGGCAAACTGTTATTGGTTAATGTTAATGTGCTTTAATGTCGCGATTATACGCCTATTTTCTTTATTTTTGGTCAGCGGGAATACTTTCCATACGCTTTAGTGGGCGGAAAGCCAAATTGTTAAGGGTTTCCAGACTTGGAGGATGGCGGTGGGGCTGGCCATGATGCCTATGTGGCCCATCATCGGCTCGTGGCGGACGGCTTTGGGGAGAGCGTGGGCGAGGGGCATGGCGGATTGCGGGGGGACGATGCGGTCTTTGCCGGGGACGAGGACATAGGCTGGACACAGGATTTTGCGCGGGTCGATGAACTGGCCGCCGATGCGCCAGAGTCCTTTTTGCATGACGTTGCGGGCGCTCCAATCGCCGTAACACTCGCGCGCGGCGGGAGCGGTGAGGGGAACGCCGTCGTTGAGCCAGTCTTCGGTGAGGACGAAGCGGAGGGCTTCGGGGCCAGTTTGATCGTAGCCCGCGAACGCGGCGAATTTACGGAAGGCGTGCAAGGGTTGGAAGGCGGTGAAGACGCTTTGGACGACTTCGACCGGGAGGTAGTCGTTTCCCTTGAGCCACGCTTGGAGTTTTTGTTCCAGCAGCGCGCCGTTTTGGCCAGCGGCTTGGTAGCCTGCGTGGAAATCCCAAGGCGTTGCGAGGAGAACCAGACTGCGAATGCGTTCGGGCTGGAGCTGCGCCAACGCTAATGTCAGGGCACCGCCCATGCAGTAACCGATGAGGTGCGTTGGTTGATCGGCGGAGGCTATTTGGAGGGCCGGAAGGAGGCGCTTCATCACATAGTCGTCGAGAGCGAAGTCTTTTTCTTCAGTGCTTGGGGAGTCCCAATCGACGACTAACGGACGCAGGCCTTGCGCCGCCAAAAAGCGGATGAACGAATGGTTGGGTTCGAGGTCGAGGATCGAGAAGCGGTTGATGAGCGATGGGACGACCAATACCGTTGGCGCTTTTGGATTTTGCGGGGCGTAGTCACGCAGGCAGGTGGTGCCGGAACGCCAGATGACGGGGGCTGTTTCGGGACCTCGGCGAACCGGATGATTGCGATAGAGATTGACGCCATCCATGAAGCTGCGCGCGCGCAGCAGCATTTCACGGGTCAGATAGGGGGCTAGATCGGCGTGCGCCGCGCTGAGTTCACTTAGGCGCGCTAGTGAGCCGTAGCTCGAGTTGCGCGACACGTTTTTCAAGTTCTGCCATGCGGAGGGCAAGCTGAGCAACGCGGAGAGGGTCGTCGCCATGTGCAGCGACGCCCGGTGGCGTTGCAGCGGCCGCAGATGAGGCGGCGGGTTCGGTTGGAGCGGCTGGTGGTTCTTTAACATCTTCGGCGGTTGTTGCGGCGGCTTCGGGGTTGGCGCTTTCTGCATTGCTGCCTCCCTGTCGCATCATTGAGGCCCAATCGGAAAATAGGCGTCGCTGGGGCTCTAGAAAGCGCGTCAGTTCGGCGCGCGCATTGGGGTCGCTGGCAAGATTCGACAGGTGCTCTTGCCACATATCGCAAGCCTCCATTGCCAAAGCGTTGAGGTCGGTCAGATTGGGTTGCTTTGTGGTCGTCATGCCGCGATTGAAGCACAGAACAACCTGCTCGTGAAGGGGATTCCCGTTTTGCGGTGCGGCAGTACGCGAGTTTCCTCGTTGCTCCCCTAATAAAAAGCGGCTTTTATGGGGTTTCGCTGCCTTCTCCTACGGGCTGGGTAAAAAAGGCGATTTCTACGCTGGCTTCATCCAGCATTTCTTGGGCTACGCGGAAAGACTCGGCGTATGTCACATCAGTTAAATCAGGCGCGCCGCAGACCACTCTTGTTATCCCCGACTGAATGATTTCCTTTGCGCATTCCGCGCATGGAAAGAGAGGCGATACGTAGATCGTACAGCCTTTAACGGATACGCCTGTCCGGGCGGCATTGCATATGGCGTTCCTCTCGGCGCACAGGCTCCACAGGTACTTAGTCGGCTTGATCTTACGGGCATCTGTGCCCTCAACGCCGCGTACAAAGCCGTTGTAACCCGTGGCACGGATCTCGCGGTCTGGACCGACCACGACTGCGCCGCATTTTCGTTCGGGGTTGCCATTCCAAGAGGCGATGTGCGCCGCAAGCGCCATAAAGCGGCGGTCCCATTTTTCTTGGCTATTCATTTGTTATCGCCGTTAAGTTAGTGGCTGGCCCGCTTGAGCTGGTAGGTTCCCATGAGGCTTGTTTCGGCGAGGATGTGGCCCCACATGGCGTCTTCAACATCCTTTTTTCGGGGGATGACCTTTTTTTCGATATCGAGGCGCGAGACATCGAGCGCGTATAGCTTGAAATAATACCGGTGCCTGCCTACGGGGGGGTGCGGGCCGCCGTAGCCAACCTGATTGAAGCCGTTATAGCCTTCGCGCACATTTGCGGGGAGCTGCTTTGCGCCTTCGGTGAGGCTTCGCACGTTGACGGGAATGTCGAAAATTATCCAGTGGTCAAAGGTCTTTTCGGGGTGGGCGGGGTCCGGAGCGTCGGGGTCTTCGACGATCAGAGCGAAGCTTTTTGTGTCCGACGGGACGTCGGTCCATGCCAGCGGCGGTGAAATGTCTTGCCCACGGCCAATGTCTCCGCCCTGGAACGTGTAGCGGACGGGGATTTCTTCGCCTTCCTTAAAGGATGGGGATTCTAGCCTCAGTTTCATCTCCTTGTTTCCGACCATTCGGGCGGGGCCTAAGGATTTGACGTCAATCATTTGAGCGTTTGCGGTTTCGCTCAGGGGCATTAACAGACACAGGGCTGCAAAGACTACTGGTATGCGCACGGGAATGCCGGTCCAAAACGAGTTACAATAAATCGCAGGGCAATAACGCTATCAGCATTTTTGTAAAAAAGCCAAGGGTAAAAGCACTCTTTTATTACCCCGGGCGACGGATTTGCTTTCGTTTACTAGGTTTTTTTGGCAAATAAGACCTTTGCTTTATTAATGGGGGCGGATGATGGCCAAGAAGGAAGCGCGCGTTAAGGATAACGCCAACCCGATGTGGGGTGGGCATTATGCTCAAGGCCCCTCTGTCATTATGGCGGAAATTAACGCTTCGATCGATGTCGACAAGAGGCTTTATGCCCATGACATTCGGGCTTCGAAGGCTCATGCCAAGATGCTCGGGGCGCAGGGCATTCTTTCCGGCAAGGACGTGAAGGCGATTACCAAGGGACTCGATGCCATTCAGGAGGAGATCGAGGACGGGACGTTTGTGTTCTCGACGGCTCTTGAGGATGTGCACATGAACATCGAGGCCAATCTTAAAGAGAAGATTGGCGATGCGGCAGGGAGGCTGCACACCGCGCGCTCCCGCAACGATCAGGTTGCGACCGACTTCCGGCTTTGGCTGCGCGATATGATTGACGAGCTTGATGGGAGCCTTCAGGATTTTCAGGCGGCACTGATCGACAAAGCGGAGGCTTATGCGTCGCTCACGATGCCGGGGTTTACGCATTTGCAGCCTGCTCAACCGATTACGTTGGGGCACCATCTGCTTGCGTATGTCGAAATGGTAGGGCGCGACCGGGAGCGGATGAAGGATGCTCGCAAGCGGGTCAATGAGATGCCTTTGGGGGCTGCGGCGTTGGCGGGGACCTCCTTCCCCATCGACCGCGCGGCGGTGGCGAAGGAGTTGGGGTTCGACAGGGCTATGGCGAACTCGCTCGATGCGGTTTCTTCACGCGATTTTGCGCTCGAATTTCTTTCGGCGGCGACGGTTTTGGGGGTTCATCTTTCGCGGCTGGCTGAAGAGATCGTTATTTGGGCAAGCCCTTCGTTCGGGTTCATCAAGCTTAGCGAGGCGTTTACGTCGGGCAGTTCGATCATGCCGCAGAAGAGGAATCCGGATGCGGCGGAACTGGTTCGGGCGAAGACGGGGAGGCTGCTCGGCGCGTTTTCGGCGCTTACTGTGATTATGAAGGGGCTGCCGCTGGCTTATGCAAAGGATTTGCAGGAGGACAAGGAGCAGGTTTTCGACGCCGCCGATACGCTGCGGCTTTCGATTGCGGCTATGGCCGGGATGGTTCGCGATATGCAGCCTCAGGAGAAGGCTCTTAAGCACGCTCTGGATGTCGGGTTTATTACCGCTACCGATTTGGCCGACTGGCTTGTTCGGGAGGCTGACGTACCCTTCCGCGACGCGCACCGGATTACGGGAAAGATCGTGCGGCTGGCGGAGGACAAGGGGTGCCGGTTGGACGAGCTGAGCCTTGAGGAGATGCAGGAGGTCGAAAAGCGGATCACTCAAAGCGTTTTTGGCGTTTTGGACCCGGTTCAGGCGACTGCGAGCCGGACGAGCTTTGGCGGGACTTCGCCCAAAGGCGTCAAGCAGGCCGTAAAGGCGGCGAGGAAAAGATTTTTACGCACCTAGCGGGCCATGTCTTGCGTTTCAATGTGAATATACTTTGCTATGGAAAGAGGTTATAAGCCTCTTATTATGCGTATGAATTCAAAGAACGAGTCCCCACTTGCATCCGTTGACGAAATTGTCGAGGAGGCCCGGAAGGGGCGTATGTTTATTTTGGCGGATGACGAGGATCGCGAGAACGAGGGCGACCTTGTGATTGCTGCCGATTTCACGACGCCAGAGGCCATTAACTTTATGGCGCACTTTGGGTGCGGGTTGATTTGCCTTGCGATGGCCCCTGCCCTTGTGGACAGGCTTGGGCTTCCGATGATGACAAATAATAACGGGTCGCGGTTTGGGACCGGGTTTACGATCTCAATCGAGGCGCGCGAGGGCGTTTCGACGGGAATTTCGGCGTTTGATCGCGCTCATACAATCAAGACCGCCATTGATTTGACCAAGGGGCCGGAGTCCATTGTAAGTCCGGGGCACGTGTTTCCGCTGAGGGCTAATGCCGATGGGGTTTTGGCGCGGCGGGGGCAGACAGAGGGTTCTGTCGACATCATGAAGCTTGCGGGGTTGACCGGAGCGGCTGTCATCTGCGAGGTCATGAATGACGACGGCACGATGGCGCGGATGCCGGATTTGGAAAAGTTCGCGAGAACGCACGGGATTAAGATCGGGACTGTCGCGGACATTGTCCGCCATCGCGAACAGAGCGAGCAGCGCGCACTTGCATAGGATCGGACATGGAAATCAATCGCACCCCCTACACCTTTCACTTCGAAGAGCCGCCCCACGTTATGATTGTCGAGTCGCGGTTTTATAACGATGTGGCCGACCTTCTGCTTGAGGGCGTGAAAAAGGTGCTTGCAAGCGTGAATGCGACTTTTGACATTGTGACAGTGCCGGGGGCGCTTGAGATTCCGGCAGCGGTTTCTTTTGCGTTACGCGCCCTGGATTTCGATCCGGCGCGGCGACGGAGCGAGGGGTTTATTGCACTTGGGTGCATTCTCAAGGGCGGGACGCGTCATGACGAGATTGTCGCGACAGAATCTTGCCGCGCATTGCAGGATTTGGCTGTGCGCAAGGTTTTGGCTGTCGGAAATGCCATTCTCGCTTGCGATACGAAGGAACAAGCTTTAGAACGCGCCGATCCAGCTCGCATGGATAGAGGCGGCGCGGCGGCGGAAGCTTGTTTGCGGATGCTGGAGTTAAAACACAAATTCAGGCTTTCGCCCAAGCGGCGTTGGCTGGCTAAAAGCAGTTAGGTTTAGGGGATTATGGGACAGGATACCAAAAAAGTTGATAACAGTATGCGCCGCTTGGCGAGGCTCGCGGCCGTGCAAGGGCTTTATCAGATTGCGCTCTCGCCCGAGCCTGCCGATGCGCTGATTAAGCGTTTTCGCGAAGATCCTGCCGTTTTGTTGCAGGAAGAAAGAACCGTTATTGCCGTAGACATCGAACTGTTCGGGAAGATCGTTTCAGGCGTCACGGAAAGATGCACGGATATTGACGCGATGCTTTCGGGCGCGCTTGATCCACGTTTTTCGACGGCGCGGCTCGAGCAGTTGCTTAAGGCTATTTTGCGCGCGGGGGCTTTTGAGCTTTTGCATCATGGGGAGGTTCCCGAAAGCATTATTGTGAATGATTACGTGGATGTGGCTCACGGATTTTTTGACGCGAAAGAGCCTGCCCTTGTTAATGCCGTGTTGGATAAGCTCGCCAAGAAACTGCGGGCTTGAGCGGTCGCGTTAACAGATCGTCAAATATTGCTGGTGTATGCCTCCGGTTATGAGAAAGAGGCTTATGTTTATTGCCCTTGCGGGCTGTCTTGCCGTTGGGGCGCACCACGGCGTTTTTGTTCCCGATGCACTGGCGTCCGAGCATGGCGCAAAAGCCGAGAAGGGCGAGAAGAAGAGCGAGGGCAAGGACGACGAGGAAGTGTCCGGCGGACGCTTCGCGGGCGATCCTATTTATATTCATGTCAAGCCGCTTATCCTGCCTGTGATCAACGAAGACGGCGTGGAACAGATTGTTTCGGTCATTCTCGATATTCACGTGAAAGACTCGAGCACCGCCGACAACCTGCGCAAAGCCATGCCGCGCGTTGTCGATTCGCTCTTGCGCCATTTATACGGCGGGCTTGATCGGGGGGCTTTGTCCAAAGGGAAACTGGTCAACATTGCTGCCGTTAAAAGAAAGGCTATCGAGGCCGTGAGCGAGGTTGTGCCGAGAGATCAGATTGTGGATGTGCTTGTGCAGGGGGTTAGCCAGAGGATGTTGTAGGGGAAAAGACCGCCTCAACGATGCGAGTTGACCGCATGGCGCATACGACACGTGTCTTCTCGGATATTCCAGATTGTTAGTGGAGGACCCAGTCTTTTATGGCGATGCCGAAGGGGTTATCTTCGGTGGGGACGCGGACGATGGTCAGGTCGACGATGCCGCGCGATTTTTGCATGACGTTGTTGTTTGTCGCGTAGGTCATGATGATCGGCATCTGGACAACCCAGACCCAACGGTTTCTATCCAGCCCTTGCGCCAAAATTACCGGCGTGTTGGACGGTACCGTGGTCAGCACGAGTTGGCGGAGTTTGAATTGTTCGCGAATGTTCATTTCGTCGAACGTTTTCATGTACGAGCTCCAGCCACCTTCCGTGAAGCGCTCTTTTTGCTTGGGCAGGCGAATGTCCATGTCGCCGAAACCCATTGTCATGACTTCGGTGATGGCCGTTGTCGCCCACGACAAGATGGCTTTGTTCGTCATGTTCGGCATCTGCAGCGGAACCAGAACCTTCGCTTTGTGATCCGGGGTCATCGCATAATAGATGTGCACGGGGCCTGCGAAAGGCAGGACGACCATCAGCAACGCGCTTAACGCTGCGATTATGTATCCTTGGACAGCCAAGCGCTTTCGCAGCCCTACGAACGGGATCACATTCGCCTCGGCCAAGGATCTTCGGATCGGCGGCTTTGCGGAGGCCGCGGGCTTGGCGGGCGCGCTTGGAAGCGCAGCGTCCGTCATTTCTTGTCTCCCAAGTTCATGGGTACCCATTGCTCGATGCTTACGCCGTCGGGATTCTGGAGCGTCGAGACGCGAACGATCTGGAGACGCAGCATGGTGTCAATCGGAGCGGGAGGCTGCTCGCCGTCGAACTTTATCGTTACAGGAATGCGCACATACCACGTGTACACGCCATTGCGTTCGAACGCGCTTTGGATTTCCGGCGCGGCTTTGATATCCATTTGCACCACAAGCTTGCGCGCTTGAATCGCATCGAGGAAGCTTGCTTCTTTCAGCGCTTTGTTGAAGCTGTCCCAGCCGGTGGTGGTGAAGTTGCTCGATGCCGCTTGCAGGCGGTCGCGGTAGTCGTAGTAGCCGAATTTCATCACGCCTTGGGCTGTGGCCGCCGACCAAGCGATGACTTGCGCGGGGCTGAGGTACGGCTCGTTGAGAGGTACGATGTTGATGATGCGGCCATCTGCGGTCGTGGCGAAGTAGATCGACTTGGGCTTCATTGTCGTGAAGAGGCCGACGATCGCGCAGATGAGAAGCACTATGACGCCGATCTGAACCGCGCTGATGCGCAAAAGAAACCGATATCCATCGCGATAAAACGAATTGCGAATCAATATCGTGTTGATTGCGTCTTTTGTCGGCATTGAAGGGGCCTCTAGATGGGAAGGTTGATATCGGACAGCGAGATGGCGGATTCGTATTCAGCCGAATTTTTGCACGATGTGCAAATCCGGTTGTGGCGGCCTTGAGAGGGGAAGGTTCTTAGACACATGAGGCAGACGCGCGGGGTTGTCTGGACATCTTTGCCAGATTCCTGCGTCTTTTGCACCATGCGCGGGGTGGAGGTACGAATTTCGCCGTTCTGGAGGAGACTGCGGCTGCCCGGCTTGCGGCCTGGAGCTGCACGGCGAGGAAGGCCAAGGCGCGCGGCGCGGGTCATAATTGCCGCGATCGATCTGCCTAGGACATTTGAGATATCTTGAGGGGATTTGTTTTGCATCCAGAGACTGCGCAGGAGGACGTCCTGCTCTTGCCAACTGGGAAGGACGGCAGAAGCTACTATCGGCGACAGTTCGCCTTTCGCTTCAGTAGCCGGAATTGGAGGCGATATGACTTCACTATCACTCACACCAAATCTCCTAATATTAGACGCAACTCCCTCCTTGCGGAGGCGCGCTGCGGCACCGCGCGTGCATTGCCCCGGACTTCACATTTCTGTGAATAACCCGGTGGAACGATGCATAAACGACGGCACATGGTAGGATTACCTGCAAATTACTCACAATGTGTTAAAATATTTGCGTCTTTTGCTTTTACTAGCCTTTGTAAATAAACAATCCTTTCATCGCGCTTTGCGCGCACGAGCCGGATTTTACCGGGGCATTTCATCATCAACCCCTTTCATGACGGGTTCAAGGCTTATCGACCAGAAAAGGTCGAACTGTTGCGAATACTTCTCGGCCAACAGCTTCGAATGGATGCTTAGCGTTTCGATGTTGTGGTCGCTTTTGATAATCGGGAGGGATACGTAGTCGTTGTAGACATAGAATGGGATGAGTTTTTCGCCCATTTTGTCCAGCCAACGGTACGTGCAATATTTGGCGGGAAAGTTGCCGTCGCCCTGGCGGATAAGCGCCCGCGCGTCGACGCGTTGGATCACTTCCATCTTTTTCAGGTGTTCGTCGAAAGCGTCTCCGGCGTACGGGAAGCGTTCTTCATCGCTCAGGTTGAACTGGCGAATGCGGCCCCCATTGGTTTTGAGCGCTCCATAAACATGCTCAAGATACTGTTTATGGCCGGCTTTTCCTGTGAAGACGCGGACTTCGTGCTGGCGGAGCTTTACGCCCTCGCCATCGATAAATTCAACGCCGTGCTTGTCGAACGCGGCGGAAATGCTCGCCATCGTTCTTTCCTGAGGCTGCACAGCTTCGGCTTCCAGATTACTCACTGTTACGCGCGTAAGACCCGCTGCTTTTGCCAGATCTTCGGCTTTCCACTCAAGAAGGCTACGCGCCGCTCGAATTTGACGTCCTGTAATCATTGTTTTGACATAGCACCTAGTTTTCGAATTGGCAATACTTACCTGAAACAAGCAATGACTTCCTAATATTAGGTAACTTTTTGTTACATTTTTCCCATGCTTTGACACATGGTATAACACGCTTTTACACGCGGTTCAATTGCAAACATTGCTTTACGAGCAACAAAACTGTACTATTTACACAGAGATAGCAACGGTGCTTTTCAAAATTTTTCGATCCCGCTGTTGTGGAACTTCAATAGGTTAGATGGTTAAGGACGCGTAGGATAGCGAATGAATAGGGTCACCTACGATGATTTGGTTAAGCGTTATGGGCAGGAAACTGCCGATGGACTGCTGCTTTCGATTGAGAAGTCCGCCAAGTTACAAGGGTACGTTGCAGACTTGGACAAGGAACGCCGCCTGAAGCGCGCGCTTCGCGTTACCGGAACAACCCCTTCGATCTTCTGCAAAGACTCTTGCAACGATAACGGGAAGTCCACCTCGACCGCTTTCGTGGTTTCCAATGAGAGGCTCCACACTCTTTGCGCCGCGCTTGCCTCCCGCCAAGAGCCTTGCCTCAACGAAATCGAACATAAGTCCGTCGCCTCGATGGTTGCCTATGTTGCTTATGAGCATGGCGTGGATGAGTTGGCTGTCAGAATGCTGGTCCAACGGCAATTCAAAGCCCCGGCTCTTACGAAGATCCGCAGCAGGGACTTTGACGAGGTGATGAAGTATCTCGTCTACTTCAAGTCCAGAGC
>CAZLIG010000030.1:15289-15750 GCA_964559415.1 uncultured Rhodospirillaceae bacterium | reverse complement strand
AAAGTTAGAACAGATTCAACCTCTCCGTGGACCGAAAAATGGGGGGCAGGTCAGCGGCGATATGAACAAAGTTCGTGTTGGCGAGAGGACGAATATACAGGATGGGACGGTTATTCACGTTTCGTCGGATTTGTCGACGGCGATTACCGAGGGAAACTATCCCGCCGAGGGTTATCCAACTATCATCGGCGACGATGTAACTATCGGGCACAAAGCCCTGATTCACGCTTGTGATATCAAGAACGGGGCTTTTGTGGGTATGGGGGCGATCATCATGGACGGCGCTATCGTGGACAAAGATAGCGTTCTCGCCGCAGGTTCTTTGCTCCCGCCCAAGAAGAGCACATATACGAGGGAACTATGGATGGGTAATCCAGCGCGGTTCTCTAGAGAAATCGAGCCGGAGGAGCTTCAGGAGTTTCGTTCAAGGTCGGCGCAGTATGTGCGGTTGGCCAAGGAAT
>CAZLIG010000030.1:0-15279 GCA_964559415.1 uncultured Rhodospirillaceae bacterium | reverse complement strand
ATGGGTTAAGGATTAGGTGGGGTTGGAATGGTAACGGCTTTTAGCGTTTACAATCAGCAGACATCCGAGTCACGAATCAAGATCGTTTTCCCAGATTTGCTTGAGCGGATCAAACGCCTAAAACCCCAGAGACTCCTCGATTATGGATGTGGGCCGGGAATCTTTTTACGCGATTTTGCTTCGCAGCTTGGGATCGAGCAGGTGGGGTTTGATGTTTCGGCGGAAATGATCGAAATGGCGACCAAGAACTGCGAGCTACTGAAAAATTTGACGACTATTGTGACCGATCTGGAGAAGCTTCCGGCGGCGAGTTTCGATACCGTTACAACGACAGCCGTATGGATGTGCTGGAAGACGGATGAAGACTGTGTCGCCAACCTAAGGGCTATGCGGAGGCTCATTAAGGATCAGGGCAGGCTGTATGCCGTTGTCACTCATCCCGCTTTTCGGGATGAGGTTTATTCGACTTGTTCGTTCCATTTGGACAATGCTGATTACCTCAGTGCGGGGCATCCCTTTGAGGTTAACATTTGGGATCAGGACAAAAAGTGCCGTTTTTTGGATTATCACTGGCCGCTTTCATCCATGTGCTCACAATTGAAAAGCGCTGGGTTCCGGATCGATGAGCTTAAGGAGTATCCGGATACGACGGAGACGACAAAAGGAAGCCCTTGGTTGTTGACTGTTGCTTGTCCGTGCTAGGGTCCCGAATTAAAGCATTTGGAGTCCTATGTCTCGCGGGTGTCGCCAGAGTGACGATATGGACGTATGCTTGGAAAGAAGGGCGAGATGGATAAGAAGGGTGAGTGCAGGGACTTTCTCGATCTTGACGTTATCGGAGAGAAGGAAGTCAAAAAGATTATTGCGCTTGGGCATAAGCTTAAAGAGAAGCCATTTGCATATAGGCCTATGGTCGATAAGACCTTGGCATTGATTTTTGAAAAGCCTTCGACACGAACGCGCGTGTCGTTCGAAGTCGGAATGCGGCAGCTCGGTGGCGCAGTGACGACGCTGACCGGTGCCGAGATCCAGTTGGGGCGCGGGGAGACGGTTGCAGACACGGGGCACGTTCTTGCGCGTTTCGTTGACATCATCATGATCCGGACGTTTGCGGAGAAAAAGCTGCATGAGCTGGCGGAAGGGGCGACTGTTCCTGTCATCAACGGGTTGACCGACACTTCACATCCGGGGCAGGTTATCGCGGACCTTATGACCGCTGAGGAACGTCTGGGCAGCCTTCACGGCAAAAAGGCCGTTTGGCTTGGCGATGGCGACAATAACGTGCTGACGAGCTGGATGCACGCTGCGCCGATCCTGGGGTATTCACTGGATATAATCTGTCCGCCGGAGTTTGCGCCGAAGGCTTCATTGCTTTCCGGGTTGCAGAAGGCGGGGGCAAAGATTCGGGTGACAGCCGATGTCGAGGCTGTGGAAGGTGCAGAGATCGTTCTGACCGATACGTGGGTTTCAATGCATAACAGTGACGTTAGCGCCCGAGAACAATTACTTACGCCTTTCAGAGTGGACGAGACGCTGATGCGTCGTGCGAAGAAGAATGCAATTTTTATGCATTGCCTGCCAGCGCATCGGGGCGAAGAAGTGACGGATGCTGTCCTCGATGGGCCTCAGTCTGCTGCATGGGACGAGGCCGAGAACAGGCTTCATGCTCACAAAGCAATCATCTGCTGGTGCATGGGCGTCGATCCAACCGAATAACCTGCGTCGGATCGTCGGTCAGTAAAGTGGGTAAACACGCGCTTGAACTGCGGCACGTATAGGGTAAAGTAGCAGAATGTCCTCCGTTGTTCCCTCCCTCCGTCCGAGACCTTTAGGCTCCGTCAATTGGCTGGGGCTTGGGACGCTTATCGATAAGGAAATCGAGCGTTTTCTGAAGGTTTATATTCAAACCCTTATCGCGCCCGTCATTTCTACGCTGTTGTTCTTTTCTGTCTTTGCGTTCAGCGGAAGGCAAGAAGGGGGAACGTCGGCTGCGTTTATGACTTTTCTCGTTCCGGGCCTCATTATTATGACGATCTCGCAGAACGCGTTTATGAATACGTCCGGGTCGCTTGTGCTTTCCAAACTGCAAGGGAACATCGTCGATGTTCTGATGACGCCGCTTTCTTCGTTCGAACTGGCGGTTGCTTATGCGGTCGGAGGAATTGCCCGAGGGATTTTGACCGGGCTGTTTTTAGTCGTGTGCTTCGTTTTTCTGGTCGATCTTAAATTTCATGATTTTTTCTACATTTTCTATTACGCGATCATGGGCACGACAATGATGTCTTTGCTCGGGGTCATGACGGGGATTTGGGCGGATAAGTTCGATCATGTCGTTACGGTTCAAAGCTTTGTTGTGATGCCGGCGACATTTCTGTCGGGGGCGTTCTATACGGTTGATAGCTTGCCCGAGAAATGGCGGTTTTTGGCTCATATCAATCCGCTGTTCTATGTTACGGATGGGTTCAGGTTCGGGTTCACTGGCAATGCCGATATGCCTTTGCAGATCGGTGTGGGGTTGATATTCGCCATTAATCTCGGGTTGCTCGGAGCTGCCTATTATATGTTCGAAAGCGGTTACAAACTGAAGGCGTGAGTGCGATGTCTTATTTTCCTGTTTTGATGCCGGTCTATAATCGAGTCGATCTCTATTTTGAACGCGGCGAAGGCGCGTATCTTTTTGACGACCAAGGGAACCGATATCTCGATTTTGTCGCGGGTATAGGGGTTGTGGGGCTTGGGCACTGCCATCCGCATACGGTCGAAGCTCTTAAGAAGCAGGCGGAGACTCTTTGGACAGTCTCCAATATTTTCAAGACGCATAGCGGCGACAAGCTTGCGCAGAGGCTTGTCGATTTGACATTTGCCGATACGGTTTTTTTCCAGAACTCGGGGGTCGAGGCTTGGGAGTGCGGCGTGAAGGTTATCCGCAAGTACTTTTCGGCCATTAATCAGCCAAAGCGGTTTCGGATGATTACCTTTAAGGGGTGCTTCCACGGGCGGACTATGACGGCTATGGCGGCATCCAAGTCCGAAAAGATGGTCGGGGGATTTGGCCCCTTGATTAGCGGGTTCGATCTGGCCGAGTTCGGGGACATCAAGTCGGTGCGCGCCGCGATTACCGACGCTACGGCTGCGATCATTGTTGAGCCGATCATCGGAGAAGGTGGTTTTAAAGTCCCGCCGCCCGGATTTATCCGGCAGTTGCGCGAGCTGTGCGACGAAAAGGGTATGTTGCTGATGTTCGACGAAATCCAGTGCGGGTTGGGACGGACGGGCAAGTTGTTTGCATACGAATGGGAAGGCGTTGTGCCCGATGTTATGTGTATCGCCAAGGCCTTGGGGAACGGTTTTCCCATTGGGGCTTGCCTCTCCACCGCCAAGGCGGCGCAGGGAATGACCAAGGGGACGCACGGTTCGACCTACGGTGGGAATCCGCAGGCCACGGAAGTGGCTAATGCGGTTCTCGATGTTATGACGACGCCGGGATTTATCGAGAATGTTGCGCGCAAGGGCGATATCTGGAAAAAGCATCTTGAAAATCTTGTCGCGGCGCACTCGGCTGTGTTCACGGAAGTGCGTGGGCGCGGTTTGATGCGCGGGCTTGTTTGCGCGTCCCCCAATACGGACGTCGTGGCGGCGCTGCGCGAGGAAAAACTGCTTTCGGTCGTGGCGGGCGAAAACGTTGTCAGGTTTCTGCCTCCGCTTGTCGTTACGGAAGATCAACTTGAAGAAGCGGCTACAATTATCGACCGGGCCGCGAAAAAACTTGGGGCTTCTGCATGAAGAAATTCGCTTGCCTGTCGGTTTTTCTTGCCCTTTTGGGGTGCGCGGATGGAGAGGAGAAGGAGCTGGATTCAACGCCTCCTCCTCAGGCGGAGATTCGGACGGAGCGGTTGATTTGCCCTCAGGTGGCAATTTTGAGGGAGGCCGAAAGCGTCGTCGATTACGGCGGCGAGCAAGCTTCCGAGGATCAGGTTGTTGCCAAGGCTCGTCTTGCGAAGATCGATGGCGACTGCGCCTACCGCAAGGATGAGGACAAACCTAGCGGGATCGACATTCAGTTTAAACTCAAGGCGACGGCTTTGCGCGGGCCGAGGCTTGGCGGGGATAGCGTAAGCTTTCCGTATTTCATCGCTGTGGTCGATCCTTCTGATAAGGTGCTAAGCCGCGAGGTGGTTACGGCTAAATTCCGTTTTTCGGGGAGTGATGCAGGGGCGGAGATTGATGAGTCCCTGCATGTTTTCATTCCGATGCCCGTTATGGCGTTGAATGCGGGGCCTGACTATCGTGTGTTAACTGGGTTTTTGAAGAAGTAGGCTCTTTAGGACCTAGTCTTTAGGGACCGGGTCGTAGCCGTGGCCGCCCCAAGGGTGGCATCTGCAGAACCGCTTTATGGCCAGTTTCGTTCCTTTAATTGCGCCGTGGTTTTTTATGGCTTGGTCAGCATAGGCGGAGCAGGTGGGCAAGAATCGGCATTGGCGGCCCAGAAACATTGAAAGGCTATGCCGATAGGCCCATATAAAGGCTCGAAGAAACAAGGCTAGCGGGGTCTGGGTCTCCATTTTCGCTTTTCCCCGGTTAAAATACCTGTTAGTTGAACTCGTCCGCACAAACGTTTCTTGCGCCGCGGCGGAGCCGCGGACGGCTTCCCTTATACCACGAACCGTTTGAGGCGCGCCAACTTATGAGTGACGGATCTGTTAGATGAACAACACCAATAATAACATCTTCCTTGCCATCATCCTTTCGTTTGCAATTTTGATCGGGTACCAGCATTTTTTTGCCAAGCAACCCAATCGACAGACGACCGAGCAGACCGTGCCCGGGGTTAAGGCTCCGGGAGCGGCGACTTCCGGCCAAGTGCAGAAGGATGTTGCTGCAGCGCAAATTCTGCGCGACCGCACTCAAATTCTCAAAGAGACGCCGCGCGTGACGGTTTCGACGCCCGAGCTTTCGGGATCGATCAATCTGACGGGAGGACGGATCGACGATTTGCTTTTGACGAAATATCGCCATGATCCTGTTGGCGGGACGGATCCCGTCGTTCTTTTGTCGCCCTCGGGTTCGGTTAGGCCACAGGCTTACTATGCCGAGTTCAGCTGGCTCGCGGATTCGATTTCGATTGCCGTGCCTACATCCGACACCGTTTGGAAAGCGGACCGGAAGGAACTTACGCCCGACCACTCGGTCAGGCTTAACTGGAACAACGAAGAAGGGCAGATTTTCGAACGTACGATTGCAATCGACGAGCACGCGATGTTTACGATTACCGAGCGTGTGATCAACAATGGGCAAACGCCCGTGACGCTTTATCCGTTCGGGATTGTGGCGCGGCAGGGGGTGCCCGAGGAAGCGGGACAATCCGGTGCTGTGCATGAGGGCGGGCTTGGCGTGCTCAACGGCACGCTTGAGGAACTTAAATACTCAAAGATGGCGGACGAGAAGAAGCAAAGCGTCGAAAGTACCGGCGGATGGCTTGGGATTACGGACAAATATTGGCTTGTTGCGATGATTCCTCCGCAAGACGAGAGGATTTCAGCCGACTTCGTTTATAACGCAGCAGGGGCTTCCTCTCCGGCGAAAGGATTCTTTCAGGCCGATTATCGCGGCGCCGGGGTCACCATTTTGCCGGGGGCGAGCATCGAGAGGGTTTCGCATCTGTTTGCGGGCGGGAAGAGGGTCAGCCTTCTCGACGAGTACGGGAAAAAGTACAACATTCCGCATTTCGACAAGGCCATCGATTTCGGGTGGTTCTATTTTCTGACGAGGCCTTTCCTGTATCTGATGACTTGGCTTGAGACGTCTGTTGGGCATATGGGGATCGCCATTTTGCTTTTCACCGTGCTGTTGAAGCTCGCGACCCTTCCGCTTTCGCAAAAGTCCTATCACTCGATGGCTCGCATGAAGGCAATTCAGCCGGAGATCAAGCGGATTCAGGAGCGCTATGCCGACGACAAGGTTCGGCTGAGCCAGGAGATGATGGAAGTATACAAGCGCGAGAAGGTCAATCCGATGTCGGGCTGCGTGCCGACGCTCATCCAAATTCCGATCTTCTTTGCTTTGTATAAAGTGCTTTATGTCAACATCGAGATGCGAGGCGCCCCATTCTTCGGATGGATTCGCGATATGTCCGCGCCCGATCCGACGTCATGGTTCAATTTGTTCGGGCTGGCACCGTGGAATGTCATCGATCAGATCCATCTCAATTTGGGCCTGTTCTCGGTGTATCTGCCGCCAGCACTGCATGTGGGGGCTTGGCCGTTTCTCATGGGCATTTCGATGCTGCTTCAGCAGAAGCTTTCGCCCCAGCCTCCCGATAAGTCTCAGGCACGGGTGATGATGTTTATGCCGATCTTCTTCACTTATCTGTTGGCAACCATGCCGGCCGGGCTTGTGATCTACTGGACGTGGAGCAATCTGCTTGGCATTCTTCAGCAGTGGTTCATCATGCGTGAGGATTTAAGGAAAAAGCCGGTTCAGCCAGCTTAATCTTTAGTTTTCTATTTTTCCCTTTTTCCCTTTGCGAGGGGAGTATGTATTCTACTGAGAAACAAGCTGTTGCCGTCAGTTCGATGGCGGCAAGCGCCTTGATGACCGTCGGCAAGTTTATCGTAGGCTTTATGACGGGCAGCTTGGGGCTTATCTCCGAAGGGCTGCATAGTTTTCTCGACTTCGGCGCGACCGTTCTGACCTTTATGGCTGTGCGAGTCAGCGACAAGCCTGCCGATGAGCTGCACCCCTATGGGCACGGGAAGGTCGAGAGCGTCGCTGCCCTTGCGGAGACTGCGCTTCTTTTTATAACAAGCTTCTGGATTATTTATGAGGCGGCGCATCGGCTTATTTCCGGAAAGATCGAGGTTAGGGCCACATGGTGGTCGGTGGCGGTCATTGTCGTCTCCATTGCGATTGATATTTCGAGGGCGCGGGCGCTCAAGCGCGTGGCCGAGAAAACCAAAAGCCAAGCGCTTGAGGCCGATGCGCTGCATTTCAGCTCGGATGTTCTTAGCTCGGGCGTTGTCCTTTTAGGATTAGGAATGGTGGCTCTGGGGTTCCCGAAGGGCGATCCTATAGCGGCTATTGGGGTTTCCATTTTCGTTTGCCATGCGGGGTGGGTGATGGGGAAAAGAACCATCGACACCTTGATCGATACCGTTCCGCAGGGAGCCACAGAGCGCATGGCGGCGCTGATCGGAGGCGTTCAGGGGGTTGCGGGGGTTGCGCGCGTTCGGGTTCGGCCCGCAGGGAGCATGTTTTTCGTCGAGGCCGATATTGCGGTTGGCAGGAGCCTATCGCAGGACCGCGTGGCGGAAATTCGGCAAAAAATCACCGAGGCTATTCACGCGCAAAGCCCAGAAGCCGAAGTGTCGATCACAACGCACCCCCTTGCTCTTAACGATGAGACGGTGCACCAGAGGGTCATCATTATCGCAGCCAACCATGGGGCCAGCGTGCATCATATTACGGCGCATCATTCGACCGGGCGACTTTCGGTCGGGTTCGATCTTGAAGTCGAGGGGTGGCGCTCGATACGCGAGGCGCATGAGATCGCTTCTCATCTTGAGGAGGATATGCGGGTCGAGTTCGGGCAGGATACGGAAGTCGAGACCCATCTGGAGCCGTTGCAGGATCGGGGCATTAGCGGGGAGGATGTCGATACGCCCGAGCTGGAGACGATCAAGGCGCAACTGGAGGCCTTTTTGGCTGAAACGAGAAAGCTCGACAGTCTGCACAAGGTCAGGGCGCGGAAGACCGATGTGGGGATGATCGTATTCTTCCATTGCAGGACGGCTTCGGATCGGACGGTTTCTGAAATTCATGAAATCGTCGATTCACTCGAGAGGCGAATCAGGCAAAAGTATCCGGAAATTTTTCGGATCATCGCCCACGTGGAGCCGGAGAGGGTGAGGCTGAATTGAGATTCAGCGTATCTCTAGTAGGTAAGTAATCGGCAGACTCTTATTGTGCCTCCAATAAATAGAACAATAGACGCAAAGGTGAGTGCTATCATCATTATGCGGCATATCCTGTATATGCGATGTACTCCTCGCGTTGGGTAAGATTGAAGAGGAGCCTTGTCGACGTTGCGGCCTATTATGCTTGTTAGTGCGGATTGGTAAAAATAGGCTGCGCAGGAAGCCAAGACAGCGCATACCAACCCCCAAATAAATAATTCGCACTGGTTTGCTAACGCGCTCGTTAAGGCAGGGTTAGTATCATCTTTCCAGATTTGTCCGATGAAAGCGAATAGAGCAACGATAGCGCCCGCGTTAATAAGGATACAAGATTTCAGAAGGCCTATGCCTAGTTCTGCTGCTGCCGCATTTGAATGGAGATACATCTCCCATAGGATTTGATTTCCATGTGTTTCCCCTTTTTCTTCGCTCATAACAGTCGTCCTTATTTTTGCCTTTGATATACTATGGTTCTCAGAATCTCTTGGCGGACGGAAATTTGTCGGTGTCCTTGCTTGGCGGCTTTTTTCCAAAGGGCCAGGCAAAGTTGAAGCTTTGGCGGTAGCCTTCGGCTAATGGGGCTGAGCGGACAACCACGATGTGAGGGGAATTGCGGTCGACAAAAGACATTAGCGCTAGGCAGTTTCCGAAAGCATAAAAGCCGGTTGGAGAGGCGGGCTGGTCGGGTAGCCAGCGGTATTCGGCGTATTCGAATTTCGAGCCGAAGTCGCTCAGCGTTGTGAGGATGCGGAAGGTGATCTTCTTTTGATCGTGCAGCTTCTTCATGCGTTTTCGGTGCACTTCGGGGTCTTTGCGTAGGCGCGGGAGGATTGCATCCTCATAAATGCTGAGGCATACGTCGCCGCCATATTCTTTGAGATGTTCATAAAGAAAGTCGTAAAAGTCGTCGAAGCGTTCGCGACCGTCGTAGATGTCGATGTTGCTCGGCTTAAAGCGGACGCCTTGGTGGTCGCAAAACTCGACGCCGTGGCTGTCAAAGACTTCGAACATTTTTTTTGCGGTGCGCGCTTCAGGGACGTTCGCGCCGTTTTCGAATCGATGAATCGTCGGTTCACTTATTCCCGAAAGCTTTGAGAGATCTGCACGAGACCAGTTGAGTAACGCGCGCGCGGCGCGGAGCTGAGAGGGAGCGATTTTGTTCATGATGACAGTTTCAATAACATTGAATGATAAAAAACTTATCATAAGAATGTAATTGTTGACAGGTTTTTTGTCAAATATTTACAATGATTTTCTTGAGGCCACGGCCGCGTTGAGAGAGGAAGTCTGAATGTCCGTCACAGCTATCGGAGATCGCCAAATTAAAGCGGCCAGAGCCTTGCTCGATTGGTCGCAAGACGATTTAGCCCAAGCGGCGAGATTGTCCGTCGCGACCATTCGAAAGCTGGAACTGGGCGGTATATCTCCCCGGTGCTCGACGACCAATGTCATTCGTGAGGCTTTTGAACGGGAAGGCATCGAGTTCCTTGATTCAGAGGGCGTTCGGCGCAGGCAGGAGGACGTTATTGCTTATCAGGGGGCTGCGGGGTGCGATGCTTTTCTCAGCGATATTTTGGGCACCGTTTCGAGACAGGGCGGAGAGGTCTTGATTGTTGCTGCTTCTCCGTTTGGAGTGAGCCGGATGTTAGGCGCTCAGGCCTGCCTGTTCCTTGAAGAGTTCGCGTTGCAGAACGGCAGGATTTTCATCAAGGTTATTTTGCCCGATGCCGCAGACGTGCCGATGGTCCTTTCCGGTGTCGAGTTTAGATCGCTTTCAACAAGCTATGTCGACTCCATGCCTTTTTGCATTTATGGCAACAAATATGCTGTGCTAACCGGAGACAGGGAGACTAACAAGACTATTGTGATTCAGTCGAACGTCGCTGCTTCGGCAGGGCGCAGGCAGTTCTATTCGATGTGGGACAAGGCCATGTCCTTCCCAAGATTTCTCAAGGAGGAAGAGAAGGCACTCGTTTTTTCCGGATGATTGTGTGTTGTGGGGTGACTCGCGTTGCGCTATTCTTTAGGGAACGTGGCGACGGAGGCGTTCAATGATGCGTTTTGCAGGTCTTGCTTTGGTTGTGGCTCTCGGCATAGCCGCTGTTCCCGCTCAAGCGTGGTCTCGGGAGCCTGCTCCCGTGCCGACCATCAGTGCGCAAAAACTTAAAGCAGTTCTTTCGGAGAACAGACCTATGTTTCTTTTAGATGTGCGGCAACCAGACGAGTTCAGGGCCGGGCATTTAGACAATGCGGTTCTTATTCCGTTAGGCGAGCTGGAAAAGCGGCACACCGAGATTCCCAGGGATAAGAAAATCGTGGTCTATTGCCGTTCGGGAAGGGGAAGCGCGCTTGCTGCCGAATTCCTCAGAAGGCAGGGGTTTAAGGACGTTGAGAGCCTTGAAGGCGGTATTCTCGAGTGGGAGAAGACGCAAAGGAAGTGAGGGGGCTTGTGAAAAGCCGTGAGCCGCAGTGCATTATTGTGCTTTTTCCAAAGGCTCTTCTAATCCAAACTCCGCTGTATTAAATCGCGCTTAAGCTTTTATGAGTCTTTCAGGGGTTTGGTCTGCGTTCGCGTGAGCGGGGCTTGCTGATCCGAAACTGCGGGCTCTTCGACAGGGGCTTTTTCGAGCCATGCGTCTCGCCAGAAGTTGCACTGGCCCCGCGGGCAAAAGAGGCGCATCCGGCAATTCAGTCCTGTGCAGGCAACATCTTTCAAAATTACGCTGCTTGTCGAGAAGTGCATCATCTTGCCAGTCTTTTCGTCGATGATGCGTTCGACGCGGCGCGCGATTTCTTGGGTCGTTCCGCAGTGCTGGACCATGTCGGGATCGAAGAGAAGGCCGGTGTGGCGGCGTTCGTCGTTGAGCGTTGCGGCTATCTCGGGCCATGTCTTGATTCGGACTTTATCTCCGGGCTGAAGGTCAAGGATGCTGCTTGGCGGGGTCTTTTTATCAAGGGTTTCCTTGATGCCGAAAAAGCTCTTGAGACGCTTTCTGGCTTTGACGAGATGGACTTTGATTGTTTTGAGAACAGCCAAGGCGCCGTAATGCATAAAGTCGAGAAGTCGTACATTTCCTGATTTCAGATCCTGTACGTATTGGGACAAGTCCCACGGGTGTAGCGGCAACGCGGCGTTCTTTAGCTCCGTTGCCTGGCAGCGATAGCAGGTGTCAAAGTCGTCATGGACGCAGCAAAGGCGTTCAAGGATGTCGCTCGAAAGAACGTCTTCTTGTTGGGTGTCCGGTTGTTCTCCTGTGAGCGGGCCTTTCACTTTGCGCAGCCAGGCGGTTTTCCAGAAGAACAGGCACCCTGCTTGACATCCTCCGTGGTGCAGGCCGTTGCAGCGCAGATCCAAGTGGATGCAGTCGGTTAAGGAACGCAGGTATTCCCATCCGGAGGAATCGCAGGTTTTGTGGGCGACCTTCATGACCTGAAAGCGCCGCCCGCAGAAAGGGATCATCTCGGGCATGAATGGCATCGCGCTGAGCGTCGCACGTTCGTCGAGCGTTACCAGAATTTCGGTGAGCGAACGCACCTCGGCCCAGTCTCCTACGCGCCATGCGGTGTCGGAGCCCGACAAGCCTACGATGGAGGACGGTTTATCTAATTTCATGCGTTTGAAGCGGGGACGGAGGTGATAGGCGCGCGGAGTATATCACTGTTTTTAGAAAATGGCTAACCGGAGGGGGGAGCGGGTTGTTTCGGTTTTCACTGGAAATGGGGTGGTTTTTTGCGGGAAAGGGGGGTGATGACGGCGTGGTGGTCTCAATTCCCAGCAAAGAAAGGAGGGATTGAAGCGTCCTTGAGGCAGTCTGAAACGCTTTTGTAGCTGTGGAGCGCATTTATTGATTCGCTGCAAAAAAGCGTTTTGTATTTCTCATTGACGGCGCACTCGTTCTTGTCCTTTAGATCGAATTCGGCCTTTCTAAAGCAAGCGCTGTCTTGTATAGCAATTTCATCATCTGTGCCGTTGACGAAAGCACAATATCTCATGATCCAGTTTATTGGCGATGCTGGATATGGACATGACGCGTTTTCAACCGCTGCGCTTGCGGGTTGAGCGATAATGCCAACTAAAAAGGCCAGTGTCAGGATGAGTCTCATGATTATCGATGGACGGGCCGTCATATAAGAGCGAGATAGCTCGTTGATCCCATTCGGGGGCGAAGCGGATTTCTATAAACCAGTAACTGGAGACGGGCCGTCATGGAAGTAGCGTGATAGCCAGTTGATCTTGTTCTTTTATCATATTCCGAGCCTGGAGTGATACCCCCAAGAGTACCCCAAGTTGAAAGGCGAAAAGCCGATACCCCAATTTTATTTGTTTAAGGAAGGCTTAGGGCTAAACTAAGCCGCTGGTCGCAGAACTTGAAGGAGTCTTGGCTCATTTTCCCTGATGAACAAAGGAGAGGCAGATGGATGCGTTGTATGCACTTATCGGCGTAGTAATCGTGTTTGGCGGAACAATTATTGGCTTTTTCGCCACAAAAAAAGATGGATTTGGAAGATATAACACAAGCATTTTGATCCTTATCCTTGTGCTTTTTTTGGCGTCGGTTTGCTTAGTTTTAGGCAAGGTGGAGTGGCAGCCCTTAGCTAGCTTGCTATTTGCTGTGACAGGTTATGCCGGAGGTCTAATCAGTGGGAGGGCGGGGAAATCGAGCACTTCCGAGGAGCGCCGGGACGATAAGAGATGAATGGCGCCTCTGAGATTTCGGTAAACGCTCCTATTACATTTGGGAGGGCGAAACATGTTCAAGTGGCTTGATCGTGCTCGGTATAGGAAAGAGGTGATTAAACATATCAAGTTCTGTCTACTGATCGACCCGCGACAGTTGAATCCAAATATTAACATCGCGATAGATGACGGCTACAAGAATAAACGTGATAAGGCCGAATTGGCTGTAAATATTGTTGGTTCTATTCTAACAATCGCTATTGGAAATATTCCAGGCTTGGAAAGACGTAAGACCATTGGGGAGGCCATATTAAATTCATATGAAGACCCCGATATGGTTTCCAAGTTCGCTGCTGAGGCCGTCGTCCGAATTAAAGCGAATGTAAAAAAGACCGGGAAGCCTGTTAATCTTGATGATATTCAATGGCGGTTACAATTCGCACTTATCTGTGTGACTACTTTATACGAGAACAAGCTGATAACCGAAATGACCCGCTCATGGTTTTTCGATGAGATCGGCGGGGCTCTTGATGGATTATCCTCCGGCCAACGCCGTTCTGAACGAATTTCAAACGCACTTCATACAGCTTTTAATCTCCCCGAACTCCGCGCGGGTGCCGACGACAGCGGCCCGCTCCTTCGCTCCGAGAAAGTTTGTGTAGATATGCCGCCATTATCAGGTGTTGAGCACAAAGTAAAACTCGTTGCTACGCCCACAGGCAGAATTCTCTTAAAAGAAAGTGACGGACAACAGATCACTGATCGCCGCTCTCTTACGCAAGAGCATTTGCAGAAGGTCCCTCCCGACGCACATGATTGTGTTTTTGTCAATCTCCCGGCTCCGCATGATCAAATGTATTCATGTATTGTTGCGCAACCAGACTCCCAAATTTTTGGTGATATGCGGGCTTTCTGGTGGTTCTTGGCCAAACACAGTGTAGGAGCTACGTGCATTGAGATCGACTCTACGCGCATGACCGCAAGCGCATTCGGTGACGTCTATAACTCGGCCAGGGGCATGTGGGATGCAGCGATTGAGCATGCAGGTTCGATTGATCAGATGCGGGATCAGATTGTCCCATTAAGGAATGTTCATTTGGAAGTTATTTCTCAGATGAAAGCCACGGCTGCCGAGGATCGATCCAGATGCTTAGGATTAGATATCGCGCTTGCGATGGTTTTAGCAACTCAATCAGAAGACCGTAAACTTGAAGCCTTTGCTTTTAAAAGTTTCAAACGATTTCTCTGGCAACCGGGCGAGGAGCCCCACGAATTCCACCTAAATGCGGCGGGTTAACCGAAAAGTTCAAGCTGGCTTTTCATCGCCGGACTAAGGATGCGGACAACGCGAAGCCCTCACAGCGAAGCGTTGTCCGCATCCCCCCGTGAAAAACAGCGAGTCGTTCCCTATATATGGGGAACTGCTGTGGGGGGCAAAATATCGTCTCAGGACGACAGCCTCCAAGACGACAGAGCAAAATCAATGGGTTCACATGCGTGAACCTCCAAGCCTCCAAACAGAGTCGAAAAAAGGGATGTGCAGGCAAGGGGATAGCCTCCGTAGAAGGCTTGCTTTATCTGGCCTTACGTCCCGTATCTTTCCCGGGGCCTTTCAACCGCGCTTCCTGTGAGATGATCTAAGATTCTTGGCGTCTCCATTCCGGCGTTCTTCCTGCTTTGGCGAGGGATGAAGGCGGGCCGCGGATAGCTTGCCCCCGCGCTGCGCTCCCTACGGCTTAACACAGTCAAAGTGATCGTATCTGACGCCTAGTCCAAGGCCTTCCACTGTTGTCGCTTTGAAAGAGGCTTTCTTTTTCATTGTCTCGCAGTAGTTTTCGGCTTGCGTTCGAACGTCTTCCGGGGAGTTGATGGCTACATCGTACTTGATCGAAACGCTGTCGTTTGTCATGGAAATGGGAGTCGGCGCGCAGCTAACAAGAAGAGCTGTCATGTACGCTATTGCACAAGTGTAGACACATGATCTGAAGTTCGGACGGCACTGCATTTAAACCCCTCATTTTGGCATGGCTGCCACTTATGGTAGATCAAAGAGGAATATTTGCAAGCTTCCCAGCGTCGAGGAAAATCTGCCCTATTTCTCGTGTTCCTTGTCCATTTTTGTAAAGCGGCCTTGGATTACTTTGTCAGTAGTATCTAAAGCGCCGTCCAGATAGTCCGCCCAGTCTTGCATCATCTTTTTGCGTTCCAAGAGGTAGTCGGCGCGGTTGTAGGCGGCGCGGACTTCATTGCGTTCGGCGTGGGCAAGTTGGCGTTCGATAACGTCCGGATGGTACTGGCGTTGTTCATTGAGGATCGTACTGGCAAGTGCGCGGAAGCCGTGGCCCGTCATGCGTCCGGCGTAGCCCATGCGACGTAATGCGCCAAGGATCGCTCCGTTACTCAGATGCTTTTCTTGGTTTGCCGCTGCAAAGAAAATGAACTCGCGGTGGCCTGTAATCGTTTTTATTTGCTCTAGCAAAGCCACACATTGCCTCGCCAATGGCACGATATGCTCGCGGCCCATCTTCATGCGCTCGGCAGGAATAAGCCATTCCTGACGCGCCCAATCGATTTCTTCCCAACGTGCGCCGATGAGTTCTCCTGTGCGGACGAATGTGTAGGAGAGAAGCTTCATCGCCTGAAGCGTCA
>CAZLIG010000029.1:0-15901 GCA_964559415.1 uncultured Rhodospirillaceae bacterium | reverse complement strand
GCACTGCCTTCGGGAGGCAGGGGCCGGAGGTTCGAATCCTCTCTCTCCGACCAACTTACTGATATTTTTGTGCAATATCAGAATGTTGGCAATACAACCAAAGCCGAGACTTACAAACCGGCTTACAAATAAAATTTGGACGCACAGAGACGATTTTGGACGATGAATTTCGTCATCACCACTCTCGCATGATTACTCTTCGTCAATTGGCCGCCGATTAAAGCGAGAGATTGAGTTTCTCTGGCGCGGTTTTCTGGCTCTGCGAAGAAAATGGTGCCTGAGGGGATGTGGACAACGCGTAGCTTCCATTGGCGAAGCGTTGTCCACACCCCCTCAGGAAAGGCAGCGAGTCATTACCTATATATAGGGGACTATCTTCGTTTTGTTGGGCAGGACAGGACAGAATATCGTCTCAGGACGACAACCTCCAAGCGGTGTAGAAAAAACAATGGGTTGTTCACAAGAGCCTCCGGAAATGCGTAGCACACACATGGACAAGTTGAAAAATGGGACGTGCAGACAGACACTTAGCCATTCCATGTGAATGCGCTTTATCTTGCCTTCGCCCCCGTATCCTTCCCGGGCGAAGATTTACCCTTTTAACGCGAATGAAAGTACGCGGCTCGGCTAGAAAAAAAGCGCCGATGAGGAAAGATCCTTTTCTGTTTCTTATTGGGGTACGCACTCGCGTGGGCACTTTTTATAAGACCCACAACTCGAATACTTCTTAAATCACTCAGTCACTCTTTTGGTATTGTTGGGGGTAGATGCAGATCTACTAGCAATGCGGTTAGCCCGACCAGAATACATGAAAATATCAAGGCAAACAGCGAACCAGCCAAAGCCCCGAAGAAAATTGAGGAAATTAATTTTTCTTTGCACCTAAATCTGAAAATCAAAATTGGTATAATAACAGAGAGTATGAAAAACGCTTTTCCGCAAATTGTTAAGTGCCATTCATGGTTATATCCATTCGCAAAAAGCCCACCGACAATAAGAAGCCCAATCAATTGATGGGTTTCATCGAGTTCTACATCTGCTATTTTCATCTCCAGCGCCTCGGAAACTTGATCATCTCGTGATAGTCACCTTCTCGTGCGTGAGGCTGAACCTCTGCCAAGCCATCGCCATTTGATGATCCGGCAGCACATAATCCTTTTGTCGGGCGTCATTAACAGCCCTCAAAAGACCAAGCGACGAGAATACCTTTATTATTGGCTTTAAAACGCTTTCGGCAAGTTTCCGTTTCATAGTGATATTTTGGCCTGTAGCCGGAGCTAAAGTTGATACAATTCTGGTTGTTTCTGGTGGTTGCATCGAACCTTAATGTTCCGGAACCATCATTCTTCACGGTCCCAGTGGTTTGCGACACAGGGTTACAGCTTGGCGTAGTTTCCACATCGTGTCCGTCGTAAACGCGGGACTGATATTGGCGCACATACTCAAGCAATTCGCCACCATCACCAAGCTTTGTTACATTATCCGGGCTTCCGAGAGCAACAATCAGTTGATCCTTTGGCTTCCCCATCCAACTCTGCATTGTTGCTTTTTGATCTGTTGCGCATCCCGAAAGAAGGCCAGATGTCGCAATCGTCAAGGCAACAATTAAAAAAGGTCGGAGATTGATAATATGCACCATAGCCAGCTCCCCCATGAAGAGTAGGTCGGCAGCGGCCTTACCACCGAGGGAGACTCAAAACTGCCGTTAGCCAATCTCTAAATACGGCTAACGGCAAGGCTCAAAAGGCCCCGAAGACAGATGCGGCTGCGCTAACAGTTTTATGCGGCAAGAGACAAAGATAGTCAACAATGCCTCAGCGGGATTCAATCTCAAGACCAAGCTCCCTAATGCGCCCCCAGCGGAACGACACAGATACGCAGCCCCATCGCTTCCAAAATCTTTGAAAGCGTATCGAGGCGCGGGTTGCCGTCGTCCGAAAGCGTGAAGTTTTAGGTTATGTCCTCAGTCGTCCAGCAACGTCGAAACAGGAACATCGAGCGCCTTGGCGATAGCGCGATAGGCGTCTAAAGTTCCCTTGCGCTTGCCTGTTTCGATCTGGCTCACTGTGGTACGGGTAAGTTTCGCTTTGTCGGCCAATTCGCCGCCTGTCCAGCCCCGATGATTGCGCCAAGCCCTTATCGGATGCACACCCTCGACGGCAATGGCATGAACGACATCGGCGGGAACAAGCGCGGACTCGCCGGACTTCACGCGCTTCATAATGGCATCGGCGCGGCGGATGTCGCGGTCGTCCTCATCCTCCTCGGCGATTGCACGGAGGCGCTCATATTCCTTGCGCGGCACGATAACCATGTCCGCGTTCTTGGGAATGGTAATGATGTTGGGGTTATCCATGTTTCCCTCCCTTCAACGGTAAACTTCGCGGCGGTGGCCGATATGAATGACCATCATAACAACGCCGTCTTCTGTAAACACAACCCGGTAATCGCCGACACGAAGCCGCAAATAGCCTGATCCTTTAAGCCGCTTCACCTGATTGGCGAATGCCGAAGGCTTGGCCGCATAAGCCGCCACCTTCTCCGTCACTTTGGCCGCCGCAACGTGGCCCATGCGCCGCAAATCCTTTAAGGCGTCCACAGTATAGCTTACGTTAAGCATGGTTCACTATGTCACAAATTGGTAAACAAGTACAATACAAACTGTCACACAACCGAAAAACACTTTTCTGCATGTTTTCAACCCCCTTTGGCTAACTTTCTGACATTTCCGGCATTCTTTGCCGATGGTTTCGAGCAATAATCGGCCCAAGCGTCCATAAGACGGCGGCGCTTATCGAATAGGTCGCTGCGCATATAAGCTTGTTCCACCTTGTCTCCGCTGACATGAGCCAGCGCGGCCTCGGCCACCTCGCGGGGAAACGCCGTTTGCTCGGCGCACCAATTTCGGAACGATGAACGGAATCCATGCACGGTCATGGTCTTCCGGCATCCCATGCGGTTCAGCAACGAAAGCAAGCCCATTTTCGACAAGGGTTTACTTTCGTGTCTCCCGCAGAATACGAAGGCCTCGTTCAGTGCCATGTCTCTGTTCTTCGGCGGCTTCACGGCTTTCAAAATCTGCACGGCTCGCGTGGATAACGGAACGCGATGCTCCCTGCCCGCTTTGCTCCGGCCCGCAGGGATCGTCCAGATTTTTCTCTCAAGGTCGAATTCGCTCCAGCGAGCGCCGAGGACTTCGCCCGTTCGAGCCGCCGTGAGAATAAGCAACTCAAACGCCTCGATGCCGATGCCTTCGAGCTTCTTGAGCTTTTGCAGAAAGTCTCCGATCTGCTCATACGGTAGCGCCGCGTGGTGCGAGACCTTTGCCAGCTTGTTGCTGTTCGGAAGCAGGTTTTCGAGATGCCCGCGCCAACGCGCCGGGTTTTCGCCGCTCCGATATTCTCGCGCCGCCGCCCAATCCAAAATGTTCTCAATCCGGTTCCGCACGCGGTTCGCCGTCTCAGGCCGTGCATTCCAAAAGCGCACGCCTTTGAAACCGGTCTTCTTCTGTTCGAGAACCTTCAGCACAAGATTCACGTCAATATCGTTGACCGGCAATTCGCCCAAAATCGGATAGACATAAACCTTAAGGCTGGCGTCCCATTGACTGGCGCTCTTTGGATTACGCCATCCGGACTTGTGTGACTCGATATACGCCTCGGCACATTGCTTGAAGGTTTGGCCTCGCGCTGCCTCAAGGCGTCTCTGGTCTCTGTCGGCCTGACGGATTGTCAACGGGTCTTTGTCCTGAGACAAAAGGATACGGCATTTTGCCGCTTCCTCGCGGGCCTTTGCGAGCGGAACGGCTGGAAACGTCCCCAGCCCCATGCCGTGAGCCTTTCCGTTCTGCGTATAGCGGAAAAGCCAAGACCGGCTGCCGGAATCCTTGACCTGCAACCAAAGCCCTTCCCCTACGCAATGCCAGCCGACTTTCTTGATTTTCTCGACCGCTAACGCTGAAAGCTTCTTGCTCTGACGTGGCATTTTGTTCTCTCCGGCCAATTCGGGCTTACAATCCGGCTTACAAATAGACTTACAAATAAGGCCCGGATTGACTGAGACGCTTTTGGACGTCACAAGCCAAAGAATAGCATTTCATTCTTATTTTACAAGGTGTGTTATGATTCTTTTGGAGCCACGAGAGACCACAGGAAAATCCCCGTGGCCGGACTCTCTCTCCGACCACAACATTCTTTGTAGCTTTTTTAAGGCATTTTTTTATGAATACCATGAAAAACCTGAAGCAAGAATTCGGCTCCACCTTCAGTTTATACGACGCCCCGGTACCCCTCAAAGTTCTGGAAGAGTTGCTTTTCGTCAGCAAAAATCCAGAGACTGGTGCCGTCGAAGACGGATTCGGATACAGTCCCAAAGATATCGAGACAGTTCTCAGAATTGGCATATCCGAAAAGCATGACATCGAAGGCCTGAAAGGTTTTCTGAAGCCCCTGTACATTGCTTCTGCAGGCGGCCCCGGAGCCGGAAAATCCACGGCCCTGTTCCAGTATGTCTCCTCTTTGTTCAATGTCGACGTTCCCAAAGAAGCATGGCACGAGTCCAGCCTCTCAGAAGCCATGAGCAAGATCTTTACTGAGGTTCCGGCCGCGCTCGTGAGTCCGGACAGAAGAGGCATTTTGTCGCTGGCGCTGAAGAACCGAGACGAGCCGACAAGTGATCGCGCGTTTTATCTGAAGTGGCGTTGGGCCTCGAATTTTCTTTCAAATGTCGCTCTTAACGTCGCCTTCCAAAATAGAAGAAACATTGTTCACGACACCACGCTCAGCGGCCGCACAGCTCTCGATAACCTGAAAGCATTAAAGAATAGCGGCTATTGCCTCGCCGTTTTCATGCAAGGCGCTCCATTGCGCACCCGCGAAGAAGCTGCTGATAAACGAAACGAAACATTTTTCCAATCGCTAAAGGGAAATGTGACGGATCAAGATACTGCCTTCGCCGAAAAGATTTCGCAAATTGTTCCTTTGACCGATCTCGCAGTCATCGGCTGGCGCAACGCTGCAAATGAGGAAGCGAAACAAGTCGCAAAAATAGCAAATGGAACCCTTCTCGTTCTCGACGAGGAAGGTTTTGAACGTTATTGCAGCGCATACCCTCAAATGGCCGAACTTAAAAATGATCTTAAAGTTGTTGGAGATGCCGACTTTCATGATCCGCTCAAAACGGTAGTAACGGACATTGCAGCCGTTATGGCATCCCGCAACAAACCATTTTTTCCGAAAAAGACACTTTAATCCATTCGCTGGCACAACGGACGAGAGTTGAGCGCAAAAAAGCAGCGCGCCTACACAAGCTCGAACACGACCTCCACCTCAACGCAAGCGTTAAGCGGCACCATCGCCACCCCAAGCGCCGAACGACTGTGCAGCCCTGCCTCTCCCAGCACCTCAACCAGCAATTCCGATGCCCCATTCACGACAAGATGCTGGCTTGGAAAGTCTGGCGCACTGTTCACAAACCCTGTTAGCTTCACGACCTGCTTAATCTTGTCGAGCCCATATTCCTTGGCCACCGCGCGCAGAATATTGGCGACGCACAAAGCAGCCATTTGCTTCGCCGCCTCCATAGGAACGTCAATAGGCACTTTGCCTGGAAAGCAGAGTGTCTCTCCATCCACAGGCAAAGCTCCCGAGCTAAACAACAAGGTCCCCGCCCGTTTCAAAAGCACATACTTTGCCTTAGGGGCGGAAACCTTCGCAAGGTCATACCCTAAACTCTCAAGCTTCTTTTCACGCTCGCCAATCATCATTTTTCCTTTCTCTCCTCAGTTGGCAAAACAATCCGGATCGCACAAGAACTGCGTATAGGCTGGATTGTCCGTCTCATCCCTACCGTTAAGCTCGGCTCCCTCAAACAAAGCCTTCATGTCAGCGCGTTCGCTTTCCGGAACCTGAAGCCCCATAAGCACGCGACCATGCGACGCGCCGTGACTGCGGTAATGGAACAAACTGATGTTCCATGATGGCCTGATCTTTTCAAGAAACGCGAGCAAGGCACCCGGATGTTCGGGGAACTCAAAACTGTAAACAACCTCATTGAGCCGGCACGGTGGCCTTCCTCCAACCATGTGCCGAATATGTTCCTTCGCAATCTCGTTATCCGTAAGGTCTGTCACCGGAAAACCATTCGACGAAAGCCGGTCAAGAATCGGACCCGCATCCTTCGCATAGTTCTGCACGCGCAAGCCAACAAATACGAACGCCTTCTTTCCGCTCGCATAACGATAGTTGAACTCGGTAATTGCATGACCGTTCAGCAGCCGGCAAAACTCTCGATAAGCGCCCGGACGTTCAGGGAGGGTGACCGACATCAACACCTCGCGTTTTTGTCCCACAGAAATGCGCTCAGCCATATACCTCACGCGATCAGAGTCCACATTGGCTCCCGAAATGATCGCCACAAGAGCGCCCTTCCCCTCGGCCCTCTCGCCCTCAAGGTACTTTTTAAGCCCCGCGACGCTGAGCGCGCCGGAGGGCTCCGGAACTGTACGCGTATCCCCCGACACATCCCACGCCGCCGCGCAAATCTCATCGACACTCACCAGAATGGTGCCATCCAAAACCTCGCGCAGAATTTCGAAAGGCTTCTCGCCTACCTGTGCCACAGCAACGCCGTCGGCAAAAAGTTCGACTTTCGGCAACCTGACGCGCGAACCCGCAGCCAGCGCCTTGGTCAAGCAGTCTGACCCGACGGGTTCAACGCCAAACACTTTGACATTCGGCCTGACGTGCTTAATCCATGCCGCCACGCCAGCGGCAAGTCCTCCACCCCCTACCGGAATAAAAACCGCGTCAATGGGGCAGGGGGCGTCCTCCAAAATTTCCTTCCCGATAGTCCCCTGCCCCGCAATCACTTCGTCGTCGTCATAAGGATGAATAAACGTCAACCCCTGCTCCACCTGAAGATCGAGCGCGTGCTGCAACGCCTCCGGAAAGGCATCCCCATAAAGAACCACCCCTGCCCCATGCGCCTTAACGGCATTGACCTTAATCTCCGGCGTCGTTCGAGGCATGACAATCGTGGCCTTGATCTGAAACATCTTCGCGGCAAGCGCCACGCCCTGCGCATGATTTCCCGCAGACGCGGTGATGACCCCTGCCCTCTTCTGCGCCATTGTGAGCGCCCCAATCTTGTTTGTCGCCCCGCGCACCTTAAAAGAAAACACCGGCTGTTGATCCTCGCGCTTCAGAAAGACCGTCCGCCCTGTTGCAGCGCTGAGCATGGACGCGCGCTGCAACGGCGTTCTTTGAACGATCCCATGAAAATCGGCGGCTTTGATCATTTTGGCATAGTCTTCGACCAATGAAGACGAAACATCGGACATAATGATACCTCTGGTTACTAAGTGAATTTGCGGCGATGTAGGGTGAGACGCGAGTGTGTTCCTGCTTACGCAGGAATAATAATCTTGCGAATGATCGCAAAGACAGCCCGGGCCGCAGAAGCGGCTTGGAAGAAATCAGGCTGTACAAAAGTGTCTCTCATGCCCACCATCCTATCAACTCCCGCCGAAAGGTGTAAAGCATCAAATTTCTTTCATAGGGTGCCGTTTGGCACTTACTTCCAAGACAGACATTTCCAATATCTTTTCCGCCAGCATCCGCAAGGATATTGCTTCACCTTGGCTTGACGTTAACCAGTTCGGAGAGCAAATTTTTCCCCAGATTATAGCCGCTGCTGCCAACAAGGCGGAGCGAAGCTTATGTCCCGTTCCAGCCGGGCGCTCAGGTTCAAACAAACAGTATCGGTTTCTTCGAGTCTGGCAGTCTACCTTTCGATCCATGTCTCGAAATCCGGAGGTCCCATGTTCTCATATCGCGTTATCGCCCCCATAGGTGTTGTCCTCTTCCTCATCATCTATCTTCTCCTGCAATGGACAAACTCGGGAGCCAACGAACAGCAAGCCATGCTTTGGTCGTTGCTTGCAATCAACCTTGTAGCTGCCGTTTCAACCATTCTTCTCGCGCGCCTCACGCTTAACCGCTGGGCCGAAAGCCTTCGCGATTACATAATTACGGGCAAAACCGCTCGAAACCTCCCCAAGGAAGCCATCGGCGTCACGCGCGAGATCCGCCACCGCCTTCGCCAGCTTGAGCGCGAACGCCAACGGTTGTCCCTCACGGGGCCAACATGGTCTTCCGAAACCCTTTTCCGCTTCGTGCGCGAACATTTGCCCTCTGAACAGATCATCGCCGTCTCCTACCGCCAACCCTATGCACATAAGGAGTCTCCCGAAGGTCTAACGTGGATGACGCCCGCAAGCGGCCTCGTCACCGCTATCGAACCAATCATGAAAGCGTGCGGCGGCACATGGATCGCCGTGGCCACGAGCGAAGCCGACCGCGTGGCCGCCGATGAAAACGGCGCCCTTATGGTCCCCCCCGATAACCCTGCGTATCGCCTCAAGCGCCTTTGGTTATCGGAAGAAGAAACAGCAGGATTTTATGCCGGTTTCGCCAACGAAGGCCTCTGGCCTCTCTCGACCTTGGCCTACGTGAAGCCTCGCTTTCGCGCCTCCGATTGGAAGACCTATCAGGAGGTCAACGCGCGCTATGCCGACGCAATAGTTGCTGAGGCCAAATCATCCGCCCCCATCGTTTTCATTCAGGACTACCACTTCGGCATTCTTCCGCGTCTCGTTCGCGAACGCCTTCCAAACGCACTGATAATCTTTTTCTGGCACATCCCCTGGCCGAATGCCGAGTCCTTCGGGATTTTGCCGTGGCGCGAGGAAATCCTCCGTGGTCTTCTTCCTGCGGACATCATCGGCTTTCATACCCAGCAGCACTGCAACAACTTTCTCGATTGCGTCGATACGCATATCGAAGCTTTGGTCGACCGTGAACATAATACCGTACGCCACGGAAACGACTTCGGCATGGTAAGGCCATATCCAATCTCCATCGCCTGGCCGGACCTTAAAGCGCTCTCGGTTCCCGACGTCCAAACCTGCCGCAAGGAAGTCATAGCGCAACTCCGTATTCACCCGAAAACAAAAATCATTCTGGGCGTCGAGCGCCTCGACTACGTGAAAGGCATCCCTGAGCGCCTACGCGCCTTCGGCATCTTCCTCGAAAAGAACCCGCTCTGGCGCGGAAAAGTGTGCTTCGTCCAAATTGCCTCTCCGTCGCGTTCCGCCATCCCGGCCTATGCCGACATCGATGCCGAGGTCGAAGAGATCGCAGCCGAAATCAATGAAAAGTTCGCCGACGGCAAATGGCAGCCTGTGCATCTTTTGAAGCAAAATTATGCCCAACCGGATTTGTACAGGTTCTACCGAGCGGCAGACACCTTCATCGTCTCATCGCTCCATGACGGCATGAACCTCGTGGCGAAAGAATTCATCTCTGCGCGAGATGATGAACGAGGCTCGTTGATCCTCAGCGAATTCACCGGTTCATCCCGCGAACTCGTCGATGCGATCATCGTCAATCCCCATGATGAGGAGAAGGTGGCTGACTGCCTGCTTCGCGCGCTCACGATGAGCGAGGACGAACAAGCCGCCCGCATGAAAAGCATGAGAGAACGCGTAAAAACCAACAACGTCTTCGCGTGGGCGGCGCAAATCCTTGGCGACGCAAAACAGCTTCACGAGCGCCGCCTGCTTAACGATCTTTTAGAAAAAACGAAAACCGGCAGCGTCTCCAAGCGAGCCGCCTAAGCAAAGGGAGAGTAGAGCATTGGAAGCGCTATACAGTAAACCGATTGAAGAACTGGTCGAACACCATAAAGACTCCGCCTTTTTCGTTGATTTCGACGGCACAATGGTGGACCTCGCCCCGCACCCTGAGAAAATCGACGTTCCCACAGAACTCATCTACGATCTCCAAAAAATCGCGGCAACGGATGAGATACCTTTCGCCATCGTCTCCGGCAGACCGATCTCAAAGCTTGAGAAGTTTTTGCCGGGAGTCGTAGTTCCAAGCATTGGCAGCGGCGGCGCCGAAATGCGCGCCCACCGCGACGCCACGGTAGAGCAGTTAGCCCCAGCGCTACCCCCGCGCCTGCGAAAGGAAGTTCATCAGGTCGGCAAAAAACACGGGTGCTTTTTCGAGGATAAGGAATATAGCCTTTCGTTCCACCTACCCTTCACGCATATGGACGACGACATCGCCGCCGAGTTTGCCGCGTCGCTTGGCGAAAACCGCCTTGATTTCATCATCCGTAAAGTCGGCAGGACCTACGAGATTTTGCAAACTGGGTTCACAAAGGGAGCCGCCATCGAACGCCTCATGCAGCTGCCAGCCTTCAAGAACCGCACGCCCATCTACATAGGCGACGATGTATATATGGATGAGAGCTTGAAGAAAGTCGCTGACCTAGGCGGCTTATTGGTTCCCGTCCGCTTCATGCATCACCAGATCAAATCTGAACGGCTTGATGATGGATCCTTCACTAGCGACGACATAAGAAGACTCGTCTCCCTGTTGGCGAAAAGAGTTAGAGGCGTAGAGCAACAAGTCTCCTCTCCTTGACAGAGACTCTCAAGTTTGCTGAGCTTGGGCATCTCCTCCGAACCCCGAGCACACCATGGGCCTGCGCTTCCACAAATCTCTTCGCTTGATCCCTGGCCTTCGCCTAAACCTGAGCAAAAGCGGTCCAAGCCTCTCTGTTGGCGGCAAAGGTCTAACCTGCAACATTGGCTCAAAAGGCTCACGCACCACGGTTGGGCTTCCCGGATTGGGCCTCTCGTACACGACCACCAAAATAAAAACTTCTCTCTTTTGGATCGTCGCAGTCATGGCTTACGTAACGTATTTGTACGCAAGCCAACGCTGACCAAGCCGGCCATAATTACCCCCAAATGCCTCTGTAAGGTATGTTATTCAACTTATAGAGGCGAAAAAGTGACAGAGGCGGAAAAGAGATCCGAGAGCGAGGCGGCCTATGTCGAAGCGAACGGAGTTAAATATCCGTTCACTGCAAGCGAACTCGACAACGCCTATGTGCTCGCGATGCACGCGTTTGCTCACGCATCCTCCTCGTGGAAAAAGATTTCCCTCAAAACCTTGATTATCGATGACATAAAACGCGCGCTTGGCCTGAGCCATCGCTCGCTTTCAGAATCTCTGACTGAAACCGCATCCTTGGCCGCCTTGGGCCTGATGGGCGAGAGTGAAAAAAAATTGGAAGCGCTTGATTGCTTCGAAAAATTTGCCGCACAGCTCGAAAGCTTCGGTCTAAAAAGCTCAGACAGAGCAAAAACATGGTCGTTGGAAGGACGGTACGCAACCGAAAAGGATGTGTGGGTACTGACCGTCCTCGGACACGAAAAGCTCGCGGAGGCTTTCAAGACCCAAATGTCTGCCGAACCCGATAGGCCTGATGCTTCCAACCCGCAGGCCGGAGACAACTCCGGCCTCGAGTTGTAAGGCTAGCGCCTAAACTTGCCTTGCCCGCGCGATAGTTCTGGCATGAACGCCAAGCACACCAAGAAAGCCCTCGGAGTCCTTATGATCGAACGAACCCTCGTTCTCCATCGAGCTATCGCTCGAGAAAAGCGAATGGGGGCAATCACAAGCGCTGACGAACGAAACATTACCCTTATAAACCGACACGGTAATCGTCCCCGTCGCCAGCTTTGTGACTTCGGCAATCGCCTTGCGCGACATCCGTGTCGCAACATCGTTCCAATAGCCTTGGTAAAGCTGCTTGGAAATATGCTGTGAAAGCGTCGTAAAAAGCTCCTGCGTCCTGCGATCCATGATCAACTGAAGCAGGAAAGCATAAGTCGTTCCAAGCAACTCCATGCCCGGAGCCTCATAGACTCCGCGCGATTTCACGCCGACAAAGCGGTTCTCGACCATATGCAACCCGATGCCAACGCCGTGTTTGCCGCCGATGTCGTTCGCGATCGTCATCGCCTTCAAAGAGTCGACAGGCTTGCCGTTGATGCTCACAGGCTTGCCCTCGACAAAACGCACCGAAAATTCCTCGGCCTTATCGGGAGCCTGCTCAGCCCAAACGCCCATCTCTGGCGTGACGAAATGCGCAGGCGTATCGAGCGACTCCAGTTTGCCAGCCTCGTGCGTGAGCCCCAAAAGGTTCGCATCGGTCGAATACGGCTTCTCACGCGATGCCTTAATGGGCAACCCATGCTGTTCGCAATATTCGATCATTGGCAACCGCCCGCCAAAGCGGTTAAGGAAAGCCTCGTCGCGCCACGGCGCATAAACGCTGAAAGATGGCTCAAGCATATTGGTAATGAGTTGAAACCGCACTTGGTCGTTTCCGCGCCCGGTCGCTCCGTGGCTAAAAACCGTCAGCCCACGCTTCTTCATCTCGGGAAGAATTCCGGAAACAGTAACCTGCCGCCCGAACGGCGTCGTCGTCCAATAACGGCTCTCATAGCACGTCTGAGCCTGAACGCCCTCGATGCCAATCTCGGCCATTTCCTTCTGCAACGGAATGCCGACAAAATCGACCGCCCCGCAAGCACGCATGCGCTTTTCAATCGAGCTAAAATCCGTTTCGTCCGGCTGAGCCAGGTCGGCAGTACAGGCGATAACCTTGACGCCCTGCTCGGTAAGCCAATGCGTAATTGTGCAGCTATCCAGCCCGCCCGAAGCGGCAAACGCGATGGTCTTTCCTTTCAAATCACTAACATTCATAAAAAACTCCATAATCAAGGGATAGATGAACCCGCTCGTGGCAGGCAATTTCGGCAATGTATTCGGTCAGCAAAAAATGTGCGCCATCAGGCGCGTCGCGCATCGCGACGGAGGGAGACAAGGATGGACGAGACGAAATACATAAGAAATGCATACAAAATTTCTGCGAAAGCTACAAGGTTCTAGTTATCTTAAAACTCGGCATTTATCGAGCGATTAACCATAAGCCTTACGCATTACATACAACCACGGCGTATGCGCGACCGCAGTTTTGGCACATGACTGGACGTATCGCGCCAACAACAGCGTAAAGCACTTAAGCTGGCCCTTTAACTGCATCAGCAATAACTGTTAAAACCACTCTATTATCAGAACTTTTGTTGCAGCATGGCTGTACTTGAGACAAAATGTCCTTAAATGCAGATAGAACGAAACGATTAGAGGGGTGCAGCCCTATTTCAGTCGCAATGCCTAGGTAGCAATACCGAAGCAAGACACATTTCGACGTCGAACAAAAGGATACGCAAGTATGACTCCCCCCCCCTTAGAGCGAGACTACCTAAGCCTCCTTGCCGACCTCGTCGCCACCGTTCAGGATAGCAACCAACGCCTTACAAGGGAAAAAAGCCTTTCCGACAAAGCCTTCTCCAAAACAACGCCCGGAGAAAAAAAGGATCTGAACCATAACCTTTTAGGATTGTCGCTTGGCTGGGGAAGCGGGACGAACGCTCAAAAAGCTGAAGCCCTTCTTAGATTAGAGGAAACAAAGTTAGGCTATTTCGAGCGCGCAAATCTTTCCATCGACGAAATGGCAAACGCATACCGACCGGTCTGGATCAACAGTGAGCATTTGGCCATCGTGAGCGAGAAGCTAAAACTCCCTAAACTGGCGAAAGTACTGACGCGTTCTCTCGAACTTAAGCATGAACCCGAAAAACCAACCTATAGGGCAAAAAGCCAGACATTCCGCCACGCCCACCCAAGTTAAGCTTCACCTCCACGAAGGCTCACTACACCTGTCAACCAAACCGGTAATCGTACTTCTTGATTATTCTTTGATAGCTTATGCCTATACTCCCGCATGGAACCGAAGCGCGTGAAAAAAAACAATGGAATGCTTTTGTAATAATAGCAATTTTGACTCTCCCATTGGCCACGCCAAGGACGGGAAGACTTACTATTTCAAACCGAGCGAAATCCAACACGCCAGCGATATAGCGGTGCACGCAGCAAAAGAAAGCGCAACAAACCTCAGAACGCTTCCGCCCGACAGGAAGATGATTGTGGTTAAAACCTCGCTTTTTAGGGAATTCAAAAACGTAATAGGAGTCCTTATCACACTTCCCGCGTCTATCTTGGGAGCGAAGCAAGGGAATACCTATAAGACCTCCGTAAGATCGCTGAAGGAGTGCGAAAAAACTCTCGCGATGCTGTCCAAGGCGGGATTAACCGACGAAGAACTCACAACGATCTGGCCCCTCGACAGGAGCCGTGTAACCGAGAAGGATATCGAAATCACGCGCTATTTCGACTGCGACCAATTGACGCGCCTCTTTGAGGATAATTACAACGCGAACAATCCGGTTCTAAAAAAACAAGCAACCGCCGACAGCGCCGCATCGGGAGCAGCGAAACCTAGCCTCTAAGCGTTCGCCGCGCGACGCTGTTCGACAAGCTGGATCACGGGTGACGGAGCTGGCTTTGCCGCAGGCTTTTCCTCCGCATAAATAAAGTCGTTGGCCGCCTCTCGTTCGTACGGCAGAGACTCCAGCGCACCGCGTCCGCCTGTGACAACCAATTCGATCAGCTTGCCGGAAGGCGTAAAGCATCCGCATACCAGCGGTCCTCCGCGTCCGCACCCACCGTCAAGTGTCACGGCGCCATCATCAAGATCGGCCCCGCCATTAACGGAATCAAACCCACGGATGATGCGATTGTATGCCCCCTGAGCGCGAGCGGTAACGCGGAAAGGCGCAGCGGTCCACCAAAGCGCATCCCCTTGATCGTCGAGCGACCGTGTCGGATCAAAGTTCGCCGGAACGAACAATGTGCGCTTCCCATCAGTCGAGGCATTGGCAAAAGCGGCCCGGCGCATGATGAACGTAAGCTTCTCATGTCCCGGGGCACCGCGTTGAAGAACGCGGAGCTGATTGGTCCACCGTGTAATCGCAAGGCTACCGGCACGCGAAACCGACCGCGTATCCGTAACGCTCACCCCATAAAGGCGGAGATAAGACTCGACTCCCGACGCCAAAAGCTTCTCAAGCGTCTGATTAGGCAAAGGCGCGAATTGAAGACGGAGAAGACGCTGCCAAGCCTCTTCTGCCGGTCCGCGCAGATAGACGATATCGGACGCCTCGACGCCCGTTTTGCACATCAGTGCCGAACGGAAAACAAGCAATTCCTCCATCACCGCAGCATTGTCGCGGGACTCAACTCCGAGATAATTTCCGAGATAGACGAGGCGGTCTCTGACGTTAAAACGCGAAGCGATATGATCGTGAAGAGTAACCAGTCTTTCAACATCGCCATGGACAGCGGCGATTGCCCATATGCGACGGGGCGAACCTAATTCGGCAAACTTCTCGTTCACGACACCCGACCTTCGTTAAGAACCCGTTAACACACAAGAGCACCGGAATCGCAAAAAAATCAACGATTCGATTCTCCTTTTCCACAGCTTTTTAATTAAGCAAGAGCTGTGCCAGAAGGTTTTCGCCGACAAAAAAAGCAACCGCCCCGGCACCGGCATTCGACTGGATTAGGCCGCAGCCGAAGATTTTAGAGCAGCAAGTCGCCTACAGACCTCTTCGATGTTCGCGCGACTATTGAAGCACGACAGCCGGAAGTACCCCTCCCCCATCTTCCCAAACCCGCTCCCCGGTGTTGAGACGATCCCGACATTTTCAAGCAGATAGGAAAATATGTCCCAACTCGTCTTCCCTGGCAAGCACCTCACCCACAAATAAGGCGCGTCAACGCCGCCGATAAACTCCCACCCGCATTTCTTAAGGGCCTCGCAGAGAAGCTTCGCGTTCCCCATGTAGAAATCGGTCAGGGCCTTGACCTGCGCCTTGCCCTCCTCGCTATAAAGCGCCTCTGCCGCGCGCTGAACCGGATATGAAACCCCATTGAACTTTGTGGATTGCCTCCGCGCCCAAAGCGGATGGAAAGCTTCGAGCGTCCCATCCTTGCGCTTGCCAAGAACAGCCTTGGGGACAACCATAAATCCGCAACGCAAGCCCGTGAACCCCCCATTCTTCGAAAAGCTGCGC